>CAYXWX010000114.1:0-14179 GCA_964468915.1 uncultured Pirellulaceae bacterium | reverse complement strand
CTTGGCGACCTGTCCAGTTGTGAACACCTTCATCGCAGGCTCTCCATAAACACTTTGAATCGTCTTTCGCTACAAGGGCCTGCTGATTCTGATTGCTCAGTTTCAACCTTCCACATGTAACTGTTTGTTCCGTTCGCCATGTCAATCGGTTAGCGGTTGAGGAGACCGTTGTTGATTGACCTGACAGTCTGGGTCAGAACAAACCAGTAATCGCTTTTCTAAGGAATGAACTCGTTTCCGTACTTGTTCTTCCTGTGACAATATCGGCTGGACCTGATCGTTCATTTGGCCAAAGTCACTACAATCAAACAAACGCAATGGAAGCGTCGTTACAATCGCTAAACCTTGGCCAGCTTCACAGACGGCCTGACCGACGGGAATATCGTCGAGAGAGAAATGCAATCACACCGCATCCGATGGGTCTATGGATACAACGTAATTTTCAACCACGCAGCCGCGCAGTTACTGAATTTCCCCCCAAGTCCGTTATCGACTGCCCGTTTGACAAATCTGAATGATGGCACGAGTGCCAACCTCATCGTGCGGTCAATAACTTTCCTGCCTTATCTTTCGTTTATCCGGGGGGTGTTTCTTTAGAAACTTTCACCAATCATCCGGTTAGAAACTGATAACCGGGACGCAGCGGACGCGACAGTCGTGTCCATGAAGCATAATTGGCCCAGAAATGCAGGGGAACCGCGTTGTTCCGCCTGAAACAGGGTGCCATGAGAACGGCCGCGAAATATTTTAAGCGTATCGTGTAACAGGTTTCCAAATCCGCTCAGTTTGACATTTCCGCGCGTGAGCGCGAGGGGAAGATAGAAGGCCGCAGGGTTTAACCGCCGCCCGGACCTTGTTGAAAACTGACCATCGAGTCGAGGAACGTCCGTGTCAGCCTCCACTTGCGTGTCTGGTTGAGAGTCTTGGAGCGGCTGCTGGAACACGCTCTAAACTAATTGGAATCGCCCCGCCGGTTCAAACGCATTTTGAAAGTGCTGTATCGAGGCAGGCTGAGTCACGTCAGGCCACAGCACTGAGATGATATCAAAGCGAAATGAGCAGTCGGTCAACTGTTTCTTCTTCAAGAACGAGTATGCGGTCTTCGTAAGATGCCTCTGTTTCTGAAGATCGACGGCCTCAGACGGGTGCCCTTTCACATCGGATCGCCGCGTTTTGACCTCAACAAAGACGACGGTTTGATCGACGACACCAATGAGATCAATTTCGCCCGACCTATCTGAAAATCCCCGCTCGACAATAAACCACCCTTGCCGAAGCAGATGTCGCTCGGCCTCGCGCTCTCCGAGGTCCCCGAACTTAGGGGGGCTATCCCGAAGTTGGTAAACGAAGTCATAGATTCTGGTCAGCGGCCTGCAGAGTGTGGCTCGGTGGAAAGCAGTTCGTAGCGAGCGAGAAACATTCATCTGTCTTGTACCGACATTACGCGTTGACTGTACCGAAGCCGAGGTGACGAGCCTGCGCCGCCTACCCCGGAAACTTCATCTGGGATGTCGGCCGTAATACGCAAACCATTGCCCCGCCGAAACTTCGGCCTCGGATTTATTGCCATCGAGCGCGACAGACTGTTTTTGACAACTTTCTGGTTTGCAAAGTTACGGCAGTGTTCTCGAGACCTTGTTGCCGGCCTGCGAAACATCCGCTCTAAGCCGATTGCGTCTGCTGCCCGGCACATCTGGGAAACAGAATATATCAACAATCGAGGGGCGAAGTTGGATTTCCTCGAAGCGTGAAGACGCATATCGTGCTTGGGCTGAACCCAGAATGTGGATGGTTGAGGGAAAAGCTCAGTGCCAAAGAGCCTGAAAACGTATCCGGATGAAAGCTCAAAATCGCGTCTGAATGCGGAACCGGAATAACTGGAACACAGCTGGGGGGGAGGTCTGCATTTCCTGATCTGGTGATCAACAGAGGCTCGGTTTGAAACCTACGATCCAGCAAGTTTCTTATTGGAAACTGAGAACCGATCCGAGAACCGATCTCAAAATCAATCCGTTTTGGCACTTGCTGCGGATTTTGCGAGGTCGACCGTGGCCGGCGTCGTTCGGCTGAAAGGTTTTGGGACAGGTTCCAAGTCAAACCTCTCTTCTTATCTGCGGATTATCATGTCAACTGGCCAAGATCACTCGCATCGCGATTCTGACGCGGAGCCCTGTTTCATTGATTCGGCTTCATTAGAAATTCCCAAAACGGTGCAACTTGATACTCGTATCGAAATGGCGTCGTGGAGTTTTGCTCAAAAGGATTTTGAGTTGACGACTCAGTACGCCGAGCAAGTCCTGGAAGAGGTGCCGAGCGATCCGAGGGCTCTTTCGTTGATTGCGGGGTGTCAGATTCTTCTTGGAAATCTGGACGCGGGTATTGTTCAATTGAATCATGCCATCAACTGTACCGCGATCGAATCTTACGAGGCGGCGGCCGAAGAAGCGTATGAGCACATGAGTTTTGCCGACGACGATACTGTGGAAATCGCGTGGAGCGGATTCAATGACTGTATCCAGTTTCTGTGCCAGCCCGAATTTGTCAGCGAGGAAGAAGCGTCTGCATGGGAGATCGCACTCGAACGCGCTCGAGCTTGTGTTGCGTTGGAACATGGCCAGTACGAGACAGCCAAATCAGATTTAAAAGATCATTTACGCCAGTTCCCAAAGGATACCGAAGCAAGATTCGAATTGGCGCGAGCGTATTTTCATACGGAAGAATATCTGATCGCATCCGAGCTGTTGCTGGAGGTTCTGGACGAAAAGCCTTACCACGCGTTTGCCGCCAGCATGCTTGCACGAATCCGAGCCCACGAAGCTGATTTTCACGAAGCAATTCAGTACGCAACGCAAACTCTTGAGGCGAATCCGCAAAGCTGTCGGGCTCGCCTGGACCTCGTGGAGTACCTGTACGACAACCACGACTATCAGGCCGCATTGGATTTGATGGCCGACGCACCCAAGTGTGACTGCGGTTGGTTCAGATTTTTACATGCCCGCACGCGATGCTATTGCCAGCTGGAACGATTCGAGTCAGCGATGGAATCCTGTCAGCAGATGCTCAACTGCGACGAACAGGAAGTCGGACCCGAAATCGACCTTGAGCTTGGTCGGAAGGTCGCGATGGCTCATTACGTGTTGCTGCTGGCGAAGATTGATGGATTTGAACATGCGATGCTCAAACTGGAGCAGGAAGCGGACAGTTTGATCTCCGACAAATGGTTGGCGTTGGAATCGGCATCGCTGTACCGCGAGTATCACGAAGATGACCTCGCCGCTCGGCTGATTGAATGTCTGTCGTATGAACATCCTGAAGACCCTGATGTGATCCTGGCGATGTCGATCGTACAGTCTGACGCGGGATGCGTTGAAAGAGAACGATCGGAGCTGAAAAGGTTGGTTGATCAGCCGGCGTATCACATGTTGGCCTGCTTGCGGTTGTCGAGCACATACGAACGTGAGGGGCAGTACAAAGAAGCGCTGTATTGGGCATTTCGAGGGGATTCGACCGACGATTCGCAAGGCCGAGTCGAATATCAGGTCGCACGAGTCTTCTGTCAGCTGGGATCTTTGAAAGTAAGTCGAGAATTTCTCGATAGCGCGATCGAATGTAATTCCAGCTTTCGCGGTAAAGCCAAAGCAGATGAAGTCCTGACGCCGCTTGAATGCTGTTTCTAGGAAACGAGACTGCCAGCGTCGACTTGACGCGAGCAATCACTAAACCGAGCTCAGCATTTAAACAGCGACTTTGAAGGAACGTGGACCTTTCTTTTTGGGTGGCTGAGGTAAGAATCCCAGTCTTCACGATGCCCCATTCTGACATGGGTCGATGTCTTTTTCGGAAGCCCGTGGCAAGCGAAATCAACAGGGTTGTGTTATGCTGTCGCTTGATCGAGCGGTACAACCACCCACGTTCGCAAAATGCGTTCGCTGTTGAGCCACTTGTTGAGGCCGTTTCCGCCTGCCTGAGAACCTGACCGAGAACCGAGAGTTCATTTCAAAATTGAGCCGTTTTTTGCGAAAGCAACCGCGGTGAGTGCCGTCCGGCTCAAATGTTTTGGGATAGGTTGCAAGATTGGTTCCAGCTTGAGGCATTATCGCAAACCCCCTTTCAGAGATTCGGATGTCAGTTCAAGCGATGAGTATTGAGAAGCTGGAAGTTACCTGTCGAGATTCAAAATCGGCTCCGTTAGTCACAAAGATGCCGCTATTGAACGAGGGCGATGTTGAAACGAAGCGGCAGGAAATTCTTGACTATTTTCATCACTCCTTCACGCTGTACGAAAGTCTGTTTGAGTGCCTTGCCAGCGACGAGGCGTTTTACCATCGGGCGAATACGCTACGGCAGCCGTTGATCTTTTACTACGGCCATACTTCAGTTTTTTACATCAACAAACTGAATGTTTCCAAGCTGATCGATCAAAGGATCGACCCCGCATTGGAGTCCATTTTGGCGATTGGTGTCGATGAAATGTCTTGGGACGATCTGAATGATGCTCACTATGACTGGCCCACGCCGAAGCAGGTGAAGGCTCACCGTGATGCGACGCGCGAAATTGTGGATCGTTTTATTCGAGAGTGCGATTTCTCGATGCCCATCGACTGGCAGAACCCATTGTGGATTATTCTGATGGGGGTCGAGCACGAGCGAATTCACCTTGAGACCTCTTCGGTCCTGATCAGAGAACTGCCGATTGACCTGGTCAAGCAACATCCGGTTTGGGGCAATCTTTGCCAACAGCAAGGCGAATCTCCAGCCAACCAATTGATCGAAGTTGCTGGCAGGACAGTCGAGCTGGGAAAATCAAAAACGAACCCGCTGTACGGATGGGACAACGAGTATGGTTACTCTGCCGAGGATGTGAAAACGTTCGAGGCATCGAAGTACCTTGTTTCCAACCGAGAATTTTTGTCATTCGTCGAAGCAGGCGGCTACCAGAACAAGAAATACTGGACGGAGGAAGGGGCGAACTGGCTGGACTTCAGCCAGGCTGAGCACCCTGTGTATTGGCAAAAGTCGACCGACGGAAGTTTTCAACTGCGGACAATGTTGGAGATCATCGACATTCCGTGGAGCTGGCCAGCAGAAATCAACTATCTGGAGGCCAAAGCGTTCTGCAATTGGAAGTCGGAACAGACGGGGGCACATGTGCGAATGCCGACCGAGGCGGAATGGTATTGTTTGCGCGCTGGATTGGACACAGATCAACCCTATTGGGACGAGGCGCCCGGGAACGTGAATCTGGAACAGGGAATGTCGCCCTGCCCCGTTGACACGAACGAGTTCCACGACGGGATGTTCGATGTGATTGGCAACGTTTGGCAGTGGACGGAAACTCCGATCGATGGCTACGACGGATTCGAGGTGCATCCAACCTACGACGACTTTTCGACCCCGACTTTTGACGGCAAGCACAACATTTTCAAAGGTGGCTGCTGGATCTCAACGGGTAATTACGCCATCAAGGATTCGCGTTACGCGTTCCGGCGGCACTTTTTCCAGCATTCGGGACTTCGGTACGTCGTTGCTGACCCGTTGCCGGAACCCGAGGTCAGCATCTACGAAACGGACCAAATGGTCTCCCGATACATCGATTTTCACTACGGCAAAGAAGTAGGCGGGGAACCAAATTTTCCGGTGGCCTGCATCAATCAGGTTGCCAGGCACCTACCGGACCGGGCGACCGGAAAAGCTCTGGATATCGGTTGCGGTACCGCACGGACCGCGTTTGAGTTGGCTCGTTATTTCGATCACGTCGAAGCGGTGGATTTGTCCGTTCGCGTGATTGAAGCGCCGACAAATCTGCAAAACGTTGGTCGCCAACGGTATGTTAGTGTCGACGAGGGCGAGATCAGTTCTTTCCACGAGATTCAGCTGTCTGACTACGATGGATATGAACAGCTGAAAGACAAGATTTCTTTCATGCAAGGTGACGGTTGCAATCTGGTCGAAAAGTACAACGGTTACGATCTGGTGTATGCAGGGAACGTGATCGACCGCATGTACGATCCGGCCAAGTTTCTGCGAGACATCCAGAGCCGTATCAATGACGGTGGTTTGTTGGTTCTGGTTTCTCCGTATTCGTGGGACGAGGAGTTTACGCCCCGAGACAAATGGCTCGGAGGGTTCAAAGCGAACACGGGAGAAAATTTCACGACGCTCGAAGGGATTTCAAAGATCTTATGCGACAAATTTGATTTGATCGCAGAACCTTTGGATATCCCATTTGCGATGCGTGAATCGACTCGAAAGTCACAGCACGGCGTGTCTGAGATGACAGTCTGGCAAAAACGCTGAATGGCCACTCATTGCTGGCTGAAATCGATTACCTGGTCTTGGGACCGGCACGAATTGTCAACCTCGGCCAAAATTAATGAGTCCGGAGCTCGGTAACTTATTCTTCCGGACTGGCTAATCGCGTTGGAAAAAAATCAACAAGGATTTCTTCGACCAGTTCGGACGTCAATGGTTTGTTGATGAATTTTTTGACAATTGGGAAGGTCTCTGCCTTTTTCTGGTCTTCCGGGTTCGGTGATGTGGACAGCATGACAATGACTGGCCCGCCGCGGTGCTGATCTGGCAAAGCTTTGTACTTATCCAGGAACTCCCAGCCGTCCATTCGAGGCATGTTGATGTCCAGGAAGATCAGTTCCGGCCGTGGATAGTCAGGCGCTTCTGACTCAAACGCTCCCTGGCAGGTGAAGTAGTCGATCGCCTGTTCGCCATCCAGCAAGACATCAATCTGATCGGAAATGTTCATTTCTTCAAGAACAAGTCGATGGAAGAAATTGTCGTCCGAGCTGTCATCGATCAGCAGGATTTTGGCTAGTTTCGATTCGAGCTTCATCGGAGGAGTTCGGTAAATTAAAGTGAAAGGTGGTCCCCGGCTTCGTGTCGGATTCTAACCAAATCTTGCCGTCGTAGCTATCAACAATCTTCTTGCACATCGAAAGCCCGATTCCCGTGCCGGGATATTCATCCTGAGTATGAAGCCGCGAAAAAATCTTGAACACTTTATCGTGATATTCTTCCTTAATCCCGATCCCGTTGTCAGAGACCGCAAAAGACCACCCGTCTGGTTGTTTCTGGCAACTGATTCTAATTCGTGGTTTCGAGTTCTCATCCTGATATTTCAAACCGTTGGCAATCAGGTTTTCAAGCAACTGCCTCATGTCGGCTCTTGCAGCCCAGCAGTGGGGCAGGTGATCTGACTCAATCGTTCCATGCGTTTCCAAAATTATCTGGTGAAAGTCCTCTTTGATTTCATCCACGATTTCGTTGAGATCGACGTGTTTACGTTTGGGAGATTTTCCAGCCAAAGAGTAATCGAGTAACCCTCGTACCAAATCGGACATGCGTTGGCTTGACCGTTTGATCCTGTTCACAGCATGTTTGCCGCGATCCGACAGTTCATCCGGTTCGATAAGCCCGGCGTAATTTGAAATGGCACGTAGTGGTTCTTGAAGGTCGTGGGATGCGATGTACACAAACTGTTCCATCTCCTTGTTCAGTCGCATCAGCTCCTCAGTTCGGATCACCACTTGTTTTTCGAGCGTTTCATTCCATGCCGATAGTTTTTCCTGATACTCAACCTCGTTCGTGATATCGGCAGTGTACATCGTCAGCCCGCCGATGACTCCCGGCTTTTCGTACCACGGTAAAAGCGTGTACTTCAGCCATTGGACTGATCCGTCTTGCCTGACAAACTGGTCCTTTTCTGATTGATATTCTTCTCCCGCCAGAACGCGACGATGGTCATCCAGCCACTCCGGCATTTCCAGAATTTCAGGAAAGATTTCGTAGTGGCTTTTGCCAATCAAGTCGATTCCCGAAAGACTGTAATCCTCAATCCACTTGCTTGACGCGGCGATGTATTTCATATCGTTGTCGAACATCGCGACCGCTGCCGGCGCGTAACTGACAAACCGTCGGTACTGATTCAGGCTGTCGGTCAGGCGACGTTCTGTTTCCAAACGATCGGTAATGTCGCGAGCATCAGGGACAAGGAATTTGACTTCGCCGCGTTGGTCAAGCACGGGACTGATGGAAAAGTCAATGTGCATGGTTTCGGCAGCGCCGGTCACTTCGACGTCATAACGGATGAACTGACCCGAACGCGCTTTCTTGATGGAATCACGAACCTGTTGATTGATCTCCTCGCTGGTTGACCACCATGGAGCATCAGCGAAATTCTCATCCCTTGCTTGCTCAATCGTAATACCACCAAAATTCAAAGCCGACTTATTTACCTCAAGGATCGTTCCATCGGGTTCGAGCAAGCCGACAAAATTAAACGTGTGGTCCAACATGCTGCGAAAGCGAAATTCCTGTTCAGCGAGAGCCAGCTGTTGACGTTTTCTCTCATCGATGTCTTGAAAAAGTCCTCGGATTTTGATGGGAGTGTCGTTTTCAAAGACGACTTCACCGATGGCCCTGACCCACGTTTCCCGTCCCGTTGAAGTCACAAGAATGCACTCAAGATCCCAGGGCTTGCCGTCAGCCATCGCTACATTAACTGCATTTTCGATCTTGACGCGGTGTTCTGCCTTGTAGAAGTTGATGGCTTCTTCCACAGTGACCGGCGTACCGACTTCGACTTCGTGAATGTGGTAAACCTCATCTGACCAACGTAAATTTTTCCTGGCGATATCAAATTCCCAGAGCCCCACCCTTGCCAGCTTCAACGCTGCGTCAAGGAGTTCTCTTTCGCCAAGTAAATCGTTTGCGTGTGAGCTGGAGAAGTTATTGCGATTCTCAGGCATTGCTGAAATCTCGAAGTGGTCTTTACATGTCTACTGATGCCGAATGGTTCGGCGAAACCATGGTTCATCGGCCGTGTTAATGCCCGCCCGAGTCCTCGGGTCTACGCAACTCGTGACTGAGGCACAGTGGGGTATAGCATTATGCTTGGCAGAGATTTTGCTTCGCATGTCGGGGCCTGAACTTTGACAAACGTATTGTCGCGACGCAGAGAGAAAACCGCCAGTGAGGATTGCGAGATTCTGATAATCTTCTGGCTTCAGAACTGATCCGAGGTGTAGTGCAGCTGATCCAGTTGCGATTTAGTTCTTGAGTGAAATCCTGTCGAGTGCCAACAAACCAAACGTGAATTCAGCTCGTTGAAAACAGCTTGCTTGACTCCATGATGCCCGAAATAAAACGAATCTCCAGTTCAACATCAGTCTCCCAGCTTTATGCGTCGGATTCCCCAGAAGCTTGGTTGCTGACTCAGTATCCGTCATCCAACAGCGACGAGACAATTTTTCAGAATCGGACGAAGTTTCAGATTCACGACCCGTTTCCTCCGCCGCCCCGAGAGTTGCTGCAAGTGCTTGGCCCGCACCATTTGATGTGCGCGTGGGGACGCGATGTGGTCGTGACATCACAAACCGAGCCCGATTCGAGGTTGCTGAAGCATTGGGCTGAGGTTCTGGGTGAAGATGCGGTTCCTGTCTGGAAGGCATACGATCCATCGCAAAGATTCATTACGCTTTTTCCACATGAGTCGATTGCTGCGGATCAGCAAGTGATCGATCCAGCAGTCAACTATCGTTTGCATTCGAAAGAAATCATCGAATCGATTGATTGCCCTCAGGCGAAAGTTCTTGATCAAGTGACACCGCCCTGCGTCGTGAAGTTATCGCACGGTTATGCGGGACTCGGAAATTTTTTCATTCGCAACGCGTTCGACGAATCCATGATGCGCGAGCAGGTCGCTCAGCAGTGGCCCGATGCAACAATCGTGGTGAATGAACTGATCGAGAACATCGTGCAAGATGTGGGCATCCAGTTCTATCTTCGGATGGACGGTTCGATCGTATGGCTGGGGCTGACTCAGCAACAGTTCAATCGCAATTTTCGATGGTGCGGAGGCGTTTTTTCGGCGTTAGAGCAGGATGAAGGTCGCAAGCGTTATGAATCGATTGTGCTTGCGACGGCAGCAGTGTTGCATAAACACAAGTATTTCGGTCTTGTCGGTATCGACGTAGTGACCAACGATCAAGGCCAGCAGTTTCTGGTGGACGTGAATCCTCGGTTGACGGGTGTCACTCCGTTTCTGATGGCGTCGCGACGATTGGCAACGCAGGGGGCCACTGAGGGTATCTATCTGGCCAGTCAAAAATTTTCGGGAACGGCTGACCAGCTGTACCGCGCGGTTGCGGATGTCAGCGATGGCACGGTTCTGGTTTTGAGTGCTTGTGAAAACGGCGAAGCTGGTACTACAATCTGCCACCTTTCAATCCATTCGGCGTCTCAGGCTGATAATCAGCAGATTTTGCGGCGGTTAATCAGCGAGTGAACGCAACGCATAGAAAACTGCCGCAAGCCCGCGATTTGACCCGGGGCTCGATCCCGCTGCACGTGCGAGACATCGCGCTGCCGGCGAGTATCGGTCTGTTCTTCCAGACGATGTACAACGTCGTAGACTCTTTCTACGCGGGACAATTGTCGACGGTCGCACTGGCAGCGTTGGGACTCAGTTTCCCGGTGTTCCTGCTGATTATCGCAACCGGTGGCGGACTGTCTCGTGGTGCATCTGCTCTGATTGCCAACGCGATTGGAGCCGGTGAAACAGAAAAGCAGAAACGTTTTGTTGCTCAAAGTTATTCTTTGGGAATCGTGCTTTCTCTTGCTTTGACAATTACAGGCTTTCTGGTTTCGACGCCGATCTTTCGCTTGATGGGAGCAGAAGGTGAATACCTCGCGGCCGCACAGGCGTACATGACGCCGATTTTTTGCGGTTCGATTTTGTTTATCGCCAGCAGCCTGAGTAACGCGATTCTGATTGCCAGCGGGGACAGCAAAACGTATGGCATAGTCCTCGTTTGTGGATTCCTTGGGAATCTGGTGCTGGATCCCTGGTTCATGTACGGCGGGTTTGGATTGCCGGCGATGGGCATCGCGGGGATCGGTTGGGCAACGGTTGTCCTGATTTTCCTGGGGAGTTCATGGATGGTGTTCACGGTGATCCGGCGAGGGTTGCTGTGCTTTCACCCGTGGCAGAATCTGCTTCCTGATTGGCGAGTCTACGTAGAGATTCTCAAGCAGGCTTTACCAGCCAGTTTCAACATCATGTCGATCGCATTGGGGTTCTTTGTAACGATTTTCTTTTTGAAATACTTTGGCGAGCAGGCCGTTGCCTCTTACGGAGTGACGACCCGCATCGAACAAATCAGTCTGTTGACCACGATCGGTTTGAATTCGGCAATCATGGCGTTGGTTGGCCAGAATAACGGAGCTGGTAGGATTGATCGGGTTCAGGAAACAATGCGCTGGTGCAATGGAATCGGTCTTGCAATCAACCTGACGATTTCATCGTTGATCTTCATTTTCGCTGAACCGCTTGTACGGATATTTTCCTCCGACCCTGAGGTGGTTTCGATTGGAGTCTTCTGCCTGCGAGTTTTCATGCCAATCGGCTGGTCGTACGTGATGACGTCAACTCACCTTGCCATGCTTCAGGCGGTCAAGCGTCCGGCGTACGGATTTTTCGAATCGGTCATCAGGAAGATCATCCTTCCTCTGCCATGTTTGTGGGTTTGCATTTATGTTTACCAGTTGGGAATCGAATGGGTCTGGTATTGCAGCGCCGTTACGAACGTTTTGATGACGTCTATCACCATTGTTTATGCTCAAACTGTGTTGAAGAGGTTGGTGGCGAAGTCAGATCCAGAAGGAAATCGCGCGGACGTGGTCAGCTGACGAAGACCCATCATCGGAACGAATCGGACTTGTTGCCAAAGGAGAGCTTATGGGTGATCGGGTTGAAAGACGAGATTTGCAATTTTCGAATCTCGAAGAGGCGGTATCAGAAATCGAGCGACTCGTGCTTTGTTCCAACTGAAGATTAGGGTTGACCGACCGAATCATCATTCCGTGAGCCTCAAAAGCAAAAAATAAAACGAGACCCTCCGCAAGTAACAACCCTAAAAACGAGTTGGAACAAAGCACTAGCTGGCGGCAACGTTCGAACGACGGGCAACCACACGTTCGGTCAGATCATCAAGCATCTCGCGTTGTCCGTCGATATGTCCTCCGGCAAGATTAAGACTCCGTCCCCACCGTGGTATATGAAGGTGGCCATGTTCTTCTTCAAGCCTGTCCTACTGAGGGGAAATGCGGTCAAGCCGGGCTTCAACCTTCCGCGTGACATGGAGGATTTTTTCTGGCCCGATCAGGAATTTGATGTTCACAAAGCGTTGGATCATTTCAAAGAAGCGGTTAATTACTACAACACGAATGGGCCTTTAGCGAAGCATCCTGTGTTCGGCAAACTGGCTCCGGGGCAAAATCTGAATCTGAACTGTCAGCATTGCGCAATGCATCTCAGTTTTGTTCATCCAGATTAGAAAAGTTGTTTGCGTTCGATCGATTCAGCTGTTGCTTGGTGCATTAAGCGGGCGTCACTGAACCGATTCGCGCTGATCCGTACCGTTGAGTTTCACTCGTCATTTTCGTATCCTGCTGACTCGGATTATCGATCGTTTTTCCGGTATTGATGTATGCCCAAGGATTTTCTTAAAGGTGCGGCGGACGAATACGACGTCGTCGTGATCGGCAGCGGTTTAGGTGGACTGACCGCCGCCAATATTCTCGCGCGCGATGGCATGAAGGTCATGCTGGCCGAGCAACATTACAAGCTTGGCGGGCTGGCGACATGGTTCAAACGGCCAGGCGGGCACATCTTTGATATTTCGTTGCACGGATTTCCTCATGGAATGGTCAAAAGCTGCCGTCGCTACTGGTCAAAGGAAATCGCCGATTCGATTGTGCAGCTGGAGGGCGTTCGGTTTGACAATCCGATGTTCTCGTTGACGACGACCTTTGACCGCAAGGATTTCACCCAACTGTTGGTCAATCAATTCGGGATCGAGGAACAGAAAGTCGTCGAGTTCTTTGACATGGCTCGCGGCATGAACTTCTATGATGATCAATCGTTGACGACCGGCGAATTGTTCGAGAAATTCTTCCCGGGACGTGAGGACGTGGTTCGGTTGCTGATGGAGCCAATTACTTACGCCAATGGTTCGACTCTGGAAGATCCGGCGATCACGTATGGCATTGTGTTCTCCAACTTCATGTCCAAGGGCGTGTTCGTTTTCCAAGGCGGAACGGACAAGCTGGTCAAGGCGATGGAAAAGGAGATGAAGGCCAACGGAGTCGATGTTCGGATCAACTGCAATGTCGAAGCAATCAACGTCTCAACGGATGGTATTCAATCGGTTGTGATCAACGGCCGCACGATCAAGGCAAAAACGGTCGTTTCGAATGCGAACCTGCGATCAACCATTTTCAACCTGATTGGCGAGGACAAGTTTGACTCGGGGTTCATCGACGATGCCAGGGGCGTTCGGTTGAATAACTCCAGCACTCAGGTTTACATGGCCATGGCCCCGGACGACACGGTGCCTCGCGAGACTGGTGACTTGTTATTCAGCAGTACGGCCGAACGTTTCCAGACAGATTTGCTGCTCAGCCGAGACATCACCAGCCGAACGTTCTCGTTTTACTATCCCGATACTCGCCCTGAAGGTAAAGAGCGTACGTTGATTGTCTCGAGCACGAACGCTCGCTATGAAGACTGGTCCGGCATGTCAAAAGAAGAATACGAAGCCAGTAAAGCCGACCTGGTCGACACAACGCTTGATGCATTAGAGCAATATGTGCCCAATGCTCGCGAACGAATCGTTCATGCGGAAGCAGCGACGCCTTTGACCTTCGAGCACTATACCAAACACCTTGCGGGTGCTTCCTTCGGAACCAAGTTCGAGGGTCTTGCCGTCAGCCGTGCCCTACCCGACCAGGTTCCCGGTTTGTACCACGCGGGAAGTTGCGGAATCATCATGTCCGGTTGGTTGGGCACGATTAATTATGGTGTCATTGTTGCCAACGATGTGATCAATTACATCAGCTCGTCTGCATCGACATCACCCGTCGCGGCAAATTGAAAATCAAGCCACAAAAAGCGTTGGTTTTCCAGTGTCGTCTTTCGCTCCGAGGTTGCGATATTTTAGAAACATGGTTCTTGATGGAATATAATGGGCAAGTGAATGAAATGAGTTTAAATCAAACGCCGGCCCCATCCGGGGCGTTGGGTATTTGATTCAAATTTCTCGGGGCTCCCGCCCCGAGCTACCAAAGGCGGCCCCATCCGGGGCGAGCGCATCGGCTCCGGAGG
>CAYXWX010000113.1:0-14284 GCA_964468915.1 uncultured Pirellulaceae bacterium | reverse complement strand
AGCTCAGGGCGGAAGCCCTGAGAACAGGTAAAACGAAACCGATCACCCCGGATGGGGTCGGCGATATACTTGGTTTGTTATGCGCAAGTCCACGCAATTCCGTGAATGGCCTTTTCAAAATACGGGAGCTATTCAGGCCCGCTGGTTTCGCAAAGCAAGTTCTGCATCTGTTCCAATTCCTTGGGACAGCGGTCAGCCACGTTGTTAACTTCCCAGCGATCGTCAGGTTTCGAAAAAAGTTGATGTTGCTTGCCGTCGGAAATCAGCTTCCAGTCCTTGGTGAGAACGCTTTCTGCAGAATCATGTTGCGTCACGATCTGTGACTTAAACGAGGAATCATGGGGCCCGTCAAGGTGTTCCATCAGACACTTCTCTCCTTCACCCGCGAAAATTCTATCCAGCAGATTCGTGATTTCCGACGATTCCAGCAATCGACTGCAACGTCCGGTGGCAAAACGATTGGTCAACGTCGCGGGTGGACAAACAATCAGCGGAACGTGCAGATTTTCGTGATGGAGTTTTGTCCCGGCGAAATGAGGGTCGACAGCATCCCCGACGATCCCATGACTTCCCAGTGGATAGCCCCGCGGTGAGGCGAGGATCAACCATGTGTCCGTGAACCGGGCGTCGTTTCGCAGTGTCTCGCCGAAAATGCCAAGCAACTGGTCCAGTAGAATTATCTGAGCCGCATACGCTTGCTCGATCCCCAGCAACTGGTCCGGATCCGCATCGGCAGGATCAATCCATTGCGACGGCGCTTTAAAAAAATCAGGTGGATCGGGGTCGTCGGGGCCGCATTGATCGACGCGATAGTCCATCGGTGCGTCCCAATATTCACTCATTCCTTTGCTGTGCATCCAGACCAGCGAGCCATGTTCAAACCGAGCGAGCGTTTCGGTTGCTTGCGCGAAAAATGCCGCCATTTGCGTGTCTGCCGCAGACCGCGCGACCGAACTGTCCGCGTCGCTTTCTGGTGACTCGACAAGCTGTACCTGCGAGAAGCTTTCGGCAGCTGGATGAGAGGCTACCAGAGGGTCGTCAGTGAAAAGTAAATCGGACGATCCGGGTGAGCGACCGTTCTCGATCCATTTTCTCCACCATGATTCGTAAACTGAATTTAACTCGATCCCGTTGGCGACGACATGGTCAAACAGCACTCCCGAAGCCGCCCAGCGATTCAGTTCCGGCGTGTCGATCGATGTGTTCCCATAAGGACCGATTGCTCCGGCGCTCAATCGATCAATGATCAAGACGATCGCGGAGGACTTCTGTTCGTTTCGTTTGCGATTTGGGTCCGGCATGAAGGTTCTGTTCCAGAGGTCACGTTGGTTGACGCATGGGGCTTGGCGAGTCCATATTATCACTTCTGTGACGGCTCGTCCGCAGCGGGTTGGAAGTATCGTAAATCCTCAAAGTACACGGCAGGAAACAAATTGTACGATCGCGAACGATTGTTGGAACTGATTCACGAACATGCCATTCGGTTCGGTGACTTTACGCTCGCTTCTGGCCAGAAAGCGACTTATTACCTCGATTGTCGCCAACTGACGCTCGATGGCGAAGCGGCTAACCTGATTGCCGATGGAATCATCGATGCGATCGGAGATCACTTGCCCGATGCGGTGGGTGGCATGGCGATCGGCGCTGACCCAATCACGGCTGCTGTGATTACTCGGGCGTGGCAGGGCGGGAAACCCATCAAGGGATTTATCGTTCGCAAGGAAGCCAAGGGGCACGGCACCGGTCAACAGGTCGAAGGACCCGTGAAAGCGGGTCAAACTGCGTTGATGGTTGAGGACGTGATCACGACAGGTGGCAGTTCTCTCAAGGCGATCGCTCACGCGCGTGAGCATGGTTTAACGGTCGATCGATTGATTGCCATTGTCGATCGTGGTGAACACTCAGCAGAGGTGTTTGCCGAAGTTGGCGTCAGATTCGAGGCGCTATTTCATGTGTCCGAGGTGACTCGCGAAAATCCTTAGAGCCCATCCCGCAACATCAAAACCCAACACGCCGTGACGAAGCGGGTTGTGATTGCTTATGCGGTATTGGGATCGGCACTTCGTCGCGCGATAGAGCGTCAGGACCTCGCTTGCGGGATGACGCCGGCAAGTTGATTGTGTTTCCGTGGTTTTCTTGTTCCTTCATTACCAGTTGAGCCAACCGTTTAGTGCATGTTGCACTTAACTGTAGCGTCTGCGGCGTTGAAAAACTGAGCGAAAAGTATCGAAAAGCCGCTAGACTTAAACGAAACGCGCTCTAGACGCGGCGTCGGGCTCTCGATGACTTTTGATTTACCGTCATCGATGGATTTTTCAGCGATCGCGGCAAACTTGCGAAGCTTTGCCGGTTGCGTTCAGTTTTCTGACTAAGGTCTTTCTGCCGAGTATTCGGCATGATCGGAACGGGGTTCCGGTTTTTTGGACGATGCGGATAACCACGTTCAGTTTTTGACGAATGCAATGACGATTGCAATCGCAGACATGGTAACAGTTCCGCTCATGATGTCGGTGGCACCTGTCGTGCACATCCAGACGATTGAGAGAGCAACGAAACGTCCGCTCAGGATCCAATGCCTCGCCTGTATGATAATGACCGTCAAAATTTGCAGGCGGGCGTGCGAGGAAGCACTTCAAAAGGAGTTAGTAATGAAACGGTTTTGGCACACGTGGCTGGCAATGGTCGCCGTAGCGGCAATGGTTAGCACCGCCAGCGCACAAAGTGGATCGCGCTATACCCCGGAGATTGGTTCCTACCAGTCTATTCTGGCAAGGGCGGGTTACGGAGGCGCAGCGTCGTCGTCAGGCTTCGCTCAAGCGATGCCGTCAACTTACGGACAGGCCAACTGTTCAACCGGAGCATGCAACGGAGGGGGCGTTGCGGCTCAGCCGGTCTACGGTCAGCAGGGCGGCAGTTTCGGCTATCAGGGAGGCATGGTATCGCAAGGATATGCAGCTCCGATGCAGCAGCAAATGATGCAGCCGGCTCAGTCTTTTCAAACGGCTCCGTTGCCAGCCGCACCCAATCACGTTGGCGCGACAGGACCGATCGTTCCTTCATCGTCTGATCCGGTGATTTCATCTTACGACGGTCCCTGTGGTGGATCAGCGGCAGTCGGTGGCTACGAAAGTTACGCTGCACCCGTTTATTCGGCCCCTGTTTACGATGCTCCCGTGTACTCGCCGGGATCATCATTCGGTGGCGTTGGAGCTGTCGCAAGCAATGTCGGGCGTGGCAGAGGTGCGAACCTTGTTGCGAGCGTTTCCGCGTTGGCGTTTGTTCGCGACTACGAAGACTCACGAGCGATCGCACAAAATCCTTCCGGTGATTACCTGTTTACGACGGACGCCGATCACGACACGATTGGAGGCGTTGACTTTGCCCTGGCAAGCCGCAAACGCAACGGCAATGGTTGGGAAGCTCGGTACTTCGGGTTGTTCGCCGACACAGCGGATGCAACGTTGGCAGGATCACCTGTCTACGCGATTGGCCTTCGTGGGTTTGACCGTCTGGATTACGCCGGTTCGGGATTGGACACCTACTACGCAAACGGCGTCACTCAAACAGTTACTCGCGAAACGGATATTCGTAACCTCGAATTCAATCTGCTTCGCAACGGAGGCCGTTTCTGCACTCGTCGCGGTCGCAACGGAAATTTCGAGCTGCTGGGAGGTTTCCGATACTTCCAGTTTGATGAGCAGCTGACCTACTCAACGCGGGATCTAACGACTCCGCTGGATTACACACTCAACGCCGATAACACGTTGCTCGGTTTGCAGCTGGGAAGTCGCGGTGAGGTTTGTATTTCCAACCGACTGCGAGGAGCCGGAACGCTCAGGACCGGTATCTTCAACAACAACGTTCAAACTCGCCAGCGGATAACGGATCCATCGGGAACGATCTTTGCGACCGTCCCGTCGGCAGCGAACCGGAACTTCGACTACGGTGACGAAAAGAACGACGTTGCATTCTTGAGCGAGATCGATCTAGGGCTGATCTATCAGCTTTCGTGCAGATCGCGATTCCGAGTGGGTTATCGTGCTCTGGGGGTTGCGGGCGTTGCTCTGGCTGCCAACCAGATTCCGTACATCTTCGACAACACGATCGCGACGGAGTCAGCCAACACCAACGGCAATCTGCTGCTGCACGGTGGCTACTTTGGAACGGAATTCTGCTTCTAAGTTACTCAACAACAACACGGTTCACGATCAAGTCGCTTCTCTCAATGAGGAGCGGCTTTTTTTAGGATTGCTCCTGTACTGGAACCACGTAGGTGAATCCTCGGCAGCTGGCACGCTTGTGAGTAGGATGGCAGGCAGGATGCTCTTCTAGCCCGGATATTTCATCTGAGATGCAGGCCTTAACACGCAAACCATTGCCATGCCGGAACTTCGGTCTCTGATTTGTTGCCGTCGAGAATGACAGACTGTTTTTGACAACTTTCTGGTTTGCAAAGTTACGGCAGCGTTTTCGAGACCTTGTTGCCGGCCTACGAAATATCCGGGCTAGGCTCTGTACAACAATCGCGAATACAAGCACGACGCGCAAGCGAGTGTGCGCACTGCACGGGGCAAATTCACTCGCTCGCGGTTCGTGCTTGTATTTCGAGACAACCGACGCAACTTCAAGCGGCGCGGCGTGTCGAGGCAGCGACGTCGCGAGACTCGGACGTACCTGAAAGATGCAGTGTTGACCGCTGTTCAGAAGATTCCGACATGCCTGAAATTCTTGCGTGAAAGCTCGCATCAACGCGACGCTGGCCCGCGAACAGTCGGCCCAATGCATGAGACAAGCTTCCGGGAATCACGGTCGCTGCCAATGCTTCGATGCCACTGCGAAATACACGCTGGGCTATTCCAGAACTTAAACCGTGACGGCGATAGGCTCTTTGTGCCGATCGACCGTGAGGCAAGCGGGCTTCTTTTTGAATGTCGTTGGAATCGCTGGTTTCAAAAATGACCTCAGGTAACCAGTGGCAGCTCATCCCCAGCGTGCCAGCGGCCAATGCAAGGTCAGCGTCCACGTAGTTTGCGTCCATTTGTTCGCACAATGGAGCGACCGTCTGGAGCACGGATGTTCGATAAAACCCTGCCCATAGCGTTGGCCCCAGCGGATTGAGTCGTTGCGTTGCACGTTTTCCCAACCGTTTGCGGACACCGGCAAGTTTGCGATTCATACCCGGACCAACATCAACGCCACCCGCTAACACTCGATCTGAATCGTTCGCATTCACGATTGGACCGGCGACTGATCCAACAGCCGGTCGTTTGAATGCTTCGAAAACGGGCTCGCTCCAGTTCTCCGGTGCTTCGATGCCCGGCCGAACGATTGCCGTCAACGGGCACGTGGCAACCTTGATCGCTGCGTTGAGCAGTGCCGCGATGTTGTCCGAGCTGCTATCCGATTTCACGAAAGTCACTTCACGACGCAAATCGTAAGGGTCCGTGTAGCTTCCATCGTGTGCCACGATAATCTGGCTGCCCGATGGCTGGCTGCGCAAAACGGATGCCAATGTGTCATCGAACGATTGTTCGCGACCAATCATTGGGATGATGATCGAGAAGGAATTCCGATCCATGCGCGTTCCTGTCCTTGGAAAGCTTGAGGGAAGTAAACCGTTGAGGGAATTAAACCGAAGAGGCCAGAGTTCGGAAGCGGCTGGCGGAGTAAAGTCTTTTGTTGCCGGGAAGTGAACAAAGTCACTCAATGGCACGTTCCGGGTCGAATTCCGATCCATGGAACGCCCCGTTTGGCGTAGATTCGGAACGAATGCTGGCAAAAATTGATCAAATTCGAGAGGTTGCAGAAAGTTCGACCGCGACGCGATTGAGATTTGGAAAAAATCGGGTTTGGCTCAAGTTTCAGTCTGCTCATACCGGCAGAGTCTTGTTTTGATCGACCGTTCGTTCTACAAAATGGCCCATGCAAGAATATCAGCAACTTTTACGTCATATTCTCGATTCGGGTGTCGAAAAATCGGACCGCACCGGCACGGGAACGCTCAGTGTGTTTGGTTACCAGATGCGATTCGATCTGCGCGAATCGTTTCCGATGGTCACCACCAAGAAATTGCACTGGAAGAGTATCGCTCACGAATTGCTATGGTTTCTGAGCGGGAGTACGAACATTGGATACTTGAAAGAAAACGGTGTCCGGATCTGGGATGAATGGGCGGATGAAAATGGAGATCTTGGGCCCGTCTACGGATCGCAGTGGCGAAGCTGGCGATCGGCCGATGGTGAGTCGGTGGACCAGATCTCGCAGGTGATTGATCAGATCAAGAGCAATCCCGATTCACGGCGGTTGATTGTCAGTGCCTGGAATGTCGGCGAAATTCCAAACATGAAGCTGCCGCCCTGTCACGCATTTTTTCAGTTTTACGTGGCCAACGGCGAGCTTTCGTGTCAGCTTTACCAACGCAGCGCCGATGTTTTTCTGGGCGTGCCATTTAATATTGCCTCGTATGCGTTGTTAGTGTCGATGGTGGCGTCGGTGACAGGTCTGAAGCCGGGTGAGTTTATTCATACCCTTGGGGATGCTCACTTGTACTCCAATCATCTGGAGCAGGCGAAGCTGCAGCTGCAGCGTGATCCTCGTCCACTGCCGAATTTGAAGTTCGATCGGGTGCCCGAGTCAATCTTTGATTTCACCTTTGATGATTTTCAGTTGCTTGGCTACGATCCTCATCCGCACATCAAGGCAGCAGTCGCTGTTTGAGTGCCCCTGAGTTTTCGCAAGATTCTGCGAACGCTGTCCAGCAGTCGGCGGGATCGATTCGCCCGTTTGTTTTGTGCCGAAAGGTCTTGATGAGCCATTCTCAACCACTCGCGATGATCGTGGCGGCATCGGAGAACAATGTGATCGGGAACGATGGTGCCCTGCCCTGGCGGCTGTCGGCGGACCTGAAGCGGTTTAAGAAACTGACGATGGGCCATCATATCATTATGGGTCGAAAAACGTTCGACTCGATCGGCGTGCTGCTGCCAGGTCGACAGACGGTGATTATTACTCGGCAAGAAGACTATCAATTTGAAGGCGCCATTGTCGCTCATTCGATTGATCAGGCGATCGACCACGCGGTCGAAAACGGTGACCTGTTACCGTTCATTGTTGGGGGGGCGGAGATCTACCGCCTGGCGATGCCTCGAGTGACCGAGATTTACCTGACTCGGGTTCACGCGGATATCGAAGGCGACACGAGGTTGCCGGAGACGGACGGGTCGGGGTGGGAGCAGACGGAAAATGAGCGGCACCAGGCCGACGAACGTAATGAATTCGAATACACATTCGAGCGTTGGGTCCGAAAGAGCTGAGTGTTTAGCCAGAGGATCCACGTTTGACCGTGGTTTCCAAGGCATATTGCCGATCGACTTAGATTCGCGTTTTACCGGCTGCAGTGAGATTCTCCGGTTGGTGATCGTTCGAGGCCACGATTTTCTGCGGGTTTTGCCAATCGTATTCGTGAACCGTCCTCCATCACAAAGCCCGGTGGAACGGCTTCGTAGGGCATTAAGTCCCCCAAAACGACTGATTTGCTGATGGTTTCGATTCCCTCATTGTTCCAGTAAAATGAAAAACGTCGGCCGGCATGCGTGTTCAGCTCGGTAAATGCCTGAAATTGCCAGGTTCGCATCGGATTTACCGATGGTTGGTCGATATGGGAACCACTACAATTCAAGTTGCCGCGTTCAGAGCCCGATCTCGGTGCTCCGGTCAGGCAGCAAAAATTCAGCTACGGAGGAGTTGTGGAAATTCTATTCACCGCCAGACATGGCCAGGTTAGTGATTCGGCTCAGGAAACGATCAAGAACAAGGTTGCCAAGCTGCCTCGTTTCTTTGATCGGTTGACAGGAATTCAGGTCGTTGCCGACTTGATCCACAGTGATCAGCCCAAGGTTGAGATCATTGCATCGGCAGAGCATGCAAATGATTTTTTCGCTTCCGATACCGGAACCAATGTGGTGACGGCACTTGATAGTGCGATGGCGAAAATGGAACAGCAACTCAAGAAACATAAAGAGAAACTTACCGCTCACCGTCATCAAGATCATAAAGACGAAGGCTGATAGCCCGAGTCTGACACATCCAAGGAACGCTCCGGCGGCTCGTTTGGGGGTCGGCGATCCGATGCGGTACATACAGAAATTAAAAGGAACGTTTGATGAAGTTTTCGGATTTTGTGACCACGTCAGCCATTAAGGCTGATCTGTCGTCTTCGGACAAGGAAGGCGTGATTCGCGAATTGGTGACCAGCCTTGTTGATTCGGGCTCGCTTGAGGCCGATCAGCAGGAAGCCATCGTTGCCAAGATTCTCGAGCGTGAGGAATTGGGGAGCACGGGGATTGGCCGCGGAATTGCGGTTCCGCACACCAAGCATCCCAGCGTCAGCAAGCCTGTGGGAACGGTTGGAGTAAGCAAGTCCGGTGTGGACTTCATGAGCCTTGACGGGGAAACCGTTCAGCTGTTTTTCATGCTGATTTCTCCTCCCGATCAACCTAGCGACCACTTGCGTGCCTTGGAAAACATTTCCAAACAGCTGCAGGACGAGACTTTCTGTCGTTTCCTGAAGCAGGCAAATACTTGCGAAGATATTCAACAGATTCTCGAAGAAGCGGACAACAACCAGTTTGTTTCTTAGTTTCAATCAGTTGATGTCAACCCGATCGCAGCTGGGACCTTTCATTTTCGCATGCGATCGTTTTCAGTTTGTTTTTGGCTCGATTCATGCCCGATTCTGTTGCAAGATCTTCCCTGATAACCATCTCCAATCCGCAGGGCCTGCACATGCGCCCTGCGTATTTGTTTGCGGAGACGGCATCGAAGTTCAACAGTCGCATCGAATTGATCAAAGACGACATTCGAATTGACGGAAAGAGCGTGCTCTCGATTTTGACGCTCGGCGCAGCGCAGGGAGCACAGATTTTTGTTGAAGCGGCCGGCGACGACGCGGATAACGCAGTGGCAGAGCTCGAAAATCTGCTGCAATCCGGTTTTCCCGAAGTTCAGGCCGCCAAGGCGTCGGAAGTCGATTCCGACAAAGTTTGAGTTTTAAACAAAGCAATCCCTGCCTCGACAAACGTATGCGTTGCAGACAGGGGCAGATGAACAGTTTTTGAATGGCGTTGTCGGTTTTGACACCCGGAACAGAAAACTTGAATGATCGATCGCAAGGCTCGTGGTCTAACCATGAAGCTGGAGTGACCGGTGCGCTTCGTTGGCAAGTGGATGCGAATCGGTTTCGCGGCTCCGGTTTTGTCGTGAGCGTATTCGATCGAGTTTCGTCACCGTGGGTTTCGCCAAAACAGTCTGTAGACAGTCACGTTGGTTTGATCGGTCAGGTAGCATCAGGCAACCTGTTGCGCGGCTCAGTTAGTCGCAAACAAAGAAAGACCGATCAGGTTACCGGTTCGCGTTTGCTTTTTTCTTTGTCGTCGATCCGTCCGGATTCTGGCCGACAACTTTCGCCCTGCCCGAAACGACCGATCGACAGGTCATTCGTTAATGACAGGCGACCAGCAGACAAGCCGCTGACTTTTTCTTCGGATCACGGTCGTGCGAATCAAAGCCACGCAGGCTTGATGCTCGCACCCGCTATGCCGAACTATCAAGACAATAATTCCCCGCGATCGGTTGTCCCTTGGTGGCAGCTCGATCGCTCAATGAGGAAAATCACACAAGATGAAAAAAGAAATGTTGATCAACGCGTCGCAGTCGGAAGAATGCCGGATTGCGATCGTTGAAGATGGACGGCTCGAAGAGCTGTATGTAGAACGTGCCAGCCAGGACAACTACGTCGGTAACGTTTACAAAGGTAAGGTCGTCAACCTGGAGCCAAGCATCCAGGCAGTGTTCGTCGACTTTGGTGTCGGACGGAACGGGTTCCTGCACATCAGCGATGTCGAACCGAACTATTTTCGTCAGGGAGGATACGATCCTGATGAATTGATGCGAAAAGAACGGGCAGAAGCCGCTCAGGCGGTTGCCAGCGGACGTTCTCGGCACCGTCCGCCCGCTTCGGGTGGTTTTCGGCCTCGCTTCAAGCCGCCGATTCAGGAAATTTTCAAGCGTGGCGACGAAGTCCTCGTCCAGGTCATCAAGGAAGGAATCGGGAACAAAGGCCCGACGCTTTCAACATACATCAGCATCCCCGGTCGATACCTGGTTCTGATGCCCGCGCTGGGGCGTGTTGGAGTTTCACGTAAAATCGAAGACGAAGACGAACGCCGGAAGCTCAAGGGATACTTGAACGAGTTGCGTCCGCCAAAAGGCCTTGGTTTTATCGTGCGAACGGCAGGAGCGGGCCGATCGAAGCGTGACCTGTCGCGTGATCTGGCCTATCTGCTGCGACTATGGAAATCGATCGTCAAGCGAGTCAAGGAGGTTTCCGCGCCGACGCATATCTATGAAGAAAGCGATCTGATTATCCGCACGATTCGTGACATGCTGACACCCGACATCGACAATATTGTGATCGACAATGAAGATGCCAAAGAGCGGGCTCAGGATTTTCTGAAACTGATCATGCCCAAGGCGTCGAATCGACTTCAGCTGTATTCCGGCAATCAACCGCTGTTCCATCAGTACAATGTCGAATTGGAAATCGCAAAAATTCACGCGCGTGAAGTTCCATTGCCTGACGGTGGCTCGATCGTGATCGACCAGACCGAAGCGTTGGTCGCAATCGATGTGAACAGTGGAAATTTCAGAACCGATGACTCGGCTGAGGACTCGGCATTTCGCTTGAACGTTGCGGCCGCCAAAGAGATTTCTCGACAGCTTCGCTTGCGTGATCTTGGTGGCGTGATCGTGAACGACTTTATCGATATGCGTCGCGAGAAGCATCGTCGCGGAGTCGAAAACACACTCAAGGATTGCATGAAACGCGATCGAGCGCGAACGAAAATCCTGCGAACCAGTCCGTTTGGGCTGGTCGAAATGACTCGGCAAAGAATCAAACCCGGTCTGAAACGCAGCCTGTATCAGGAATGCCCCTGTTGCTCAGGTCGTGGAAATGTGAAGACCGAAGAGAGCATGGCGCTGGATGTAATTCGTCTGTTGCTGCGAGCCAAGCAGCAGTCCAACTGTGCCAGCGTCACCGTTCGAGTGAACGAGAAAGTTTCGTCGTATCTGAATAATCAGAAGCGACGTGAGCTGGCTGAACTGGAAGGCGAAGAGCAATTGCACATTCGGATTCTGGGTAGCGAAAACGTCTTCCCTGAATTTTTAGAAGTCGAATGCAAAGACGCGAACGGCGCCGTCGTCCAACTGGCGGCTCGTTGATTCTTTGGTCCGGGTTTTGTCTAGATGACAAGGGAATCCAGCGGCGGTCCTGCGTATGGTTGTGGAGTTCATGGCCACGGACAGATTACAAGCAATTTGTTGCAATTCGTCAGTGCTCGTGCTAGTCTTGATTGCTGCTTCGTTGCTAAGACGATGTACGGATGAGATCTTGTTTCGAGGAGAACTCTTGATGACATCGAAGATGTTGGTTGCCAGAGGTTGCCAGAGGTTGCTGTAGCGATCGCGATTTTTTTGATTTCTTCACCTGCGTTGGGGCAGATGAAAATCATGAACGATGTCGAGGGCATCGGGGTCGCTGAGGTGCGAAGCGCGCTTTACGACCGCTTTTACACGCCGGAACCGGGAACTTATGCCGATCAGTTCAACTGGATCGGCAATGGTTATGACTGGTCGGGCGTCGGCAAGGGACGCTGGGGCACATTGGTTTCACCCAGTTTCTATCTTTCTGCAGAACATACGCATAGGGACAATAAGGGGATCGACAAGCACGTCGGCTTTTTCGATGCCGATGATGTTCTCGTTGAAAAAACGATCGCCGATGGCTTCGATCTGGGTGGTGACTTGTGGCTGGGCCAGTTCTATTCAGCTGTTCCTGAACGGCTGGCCGTTTATCCGATTCTTGCGTCAGACCACGCTGAAGATCTTGTCGGTCGTGAAATCTGGTTATTCGGGCGTAGCAAAGTCAGCAGTTCCAGATTGGATCAGCGACTGGGGCGGAATGAAATCAGCACCGCTAGATTTAATTCTTCATCTGAATCTTTTGATCTTCTGTTCACGTTTGATGTATCGATCGCCGATTTTTATGGCCCAGAAATGAAGGGTGATGGAAAGATTGACAGCTATGATCTTGATGAATTGAACTCAAACCTCGGTGGTGCCGGTTACCTGTTTGGTGACATTCTGCGATTCGAAGATGACTTCACCGACATCGGTTTTCCTCCGGGTATCTGGAACAACGACGAATTTGGACTCATTACTACCAACGACTCATTTGCGTTAGGGTTTGCTGCGGGCGTCCTTGGAGTTGAAACTGGCGGATTCGGCTGGGACGAAGCATCTACCGTTCTTGGTGATTCGGGCGCCCCCAGTTTTGTTTTGATCGACGGAAAACCCGCGATCGTCAGTATTCACTCAGCGCCCAATACCGATTCGTTTGCTGGTTGTGATCCCACGGAGCTGGCCAATCAGATTGATTTGATGAGCGGTGGCGATGAGTACCCTTGTTTTATTAGTTACACCCGAAAGTACGTTGTCGGAGGAGCGAGCTTTGAACTTCCCAGCGAGGAATTGCAACGTCGACGTTCGCAGAAACGTCTGTTTGGTGATGTGAATGGTGATTTTCTTTTGACCGTCGATGATATTCTGGTCATGGAGGAAGAAATCAAACGTCATCGCGAAGCAGGTGAGAACGGGACCGTTTGGTACTTCAATTCAGGCTTTGATCTGAACAACGATGATCAGATCGATGGTCAGGATATGAAGGTGCTGATGGAGGATGGATTCCGGACAACCGTTGCTGATATTCGAAACGACGCCGGCGAATTCCAGCCGGATGGCGTCGTCAACGTATTGCGTGAAGCATTTGTTCTGACCGCGAATCTCGGCATGGAAAATCCTCGCTATCAGGACTGTGACTTGAATCTGGACGGTGAGGTTAACGTGCTGGGGGATGGGTTCATACTGATTGGTGTGTTGGATCAGCGACACCTGCTGCGAATTAGTCCGGATTTCAACGGCGACGGCAAACTGGATGGACTCGACATTGATGCGTTGGTCGCCCAGATGATGGCCGAAGAAGATGATCCTGCCATGTACGATGAAAGCTTCGATCTGACTTCCGGGACGGTCGAGGCGGATGGAATTACAATCAATTTCGGCCCCGCCGGAATCGCGGATGGTGTCGTCAATCGAGCGGATTTGATTTTCTACTTCGAGGAAGTCTTGGGAACCGTGTTTGGTGACGTCGACTTCGACGGTGAGTTGAAATCTGGTCAAGACACTGCAGCTTTCGACCCTGAGGGTACAACATTGAGTAGCGGCGATTTGAATCTTGATGGCGAAGTAAACACACTAGACTTTCAGTTTCTTCTCCAGTTGATTGCAGCTCAAGGTGGATAGCACCTGAGTCGTGTTGTCAAACGCAATGGCAAACTAATCTTTTTGTAAGTGGAGAAAACCTATGCGTCGCATCGGAGTTATTACTTTGGCGGTGTGTGCGATTGCGACACCATTTATCAACGATACTCAGACAGTCGCCCAGCAATTGAGTGACCCGCAGAGGATTGTAGATGTGGGATCAGAAGTACCTCAAGCAGACCCTTTGAACGCGTTTGCATACTATGATGCCGCAACAGGCGATATTTTGCTTTCGATTGGCGAAGGCTTGTTTTTTGTTGCAATTACTGACGCTCCGTTTGCTGAGTTAAGCGGAACCTTCGATCCGTCACTGGTGAAAACGTATACCGGCTTGGGTGCGCCTGCTACAGTTACGAGTGAAAGTATCGCTTGGGTCACGGATGATTTCTTGAATGAGGCACTGCCCAGTGGTGTTTTTAACATCGGTCGTTTGTTGCCAGCCGACTATCGGTTGACCTCTGGTGAAGCGTTCGATGACCTGTACCCAGATGCAATACTGGCAGCTAACGGCGTTGGAATTCAACGTCCTTACCTGACTCAATTCAGAGTGATCCAGGCCTCACTAGCCATCCCGGAACCAGGAAGCGTCGCGTTTTTCACTCTGGCGACTATTCTTTGTACAATCTCCCGTCGTAGGCGGAGAAACTGATCTGCGTGCATGGGCATAGGAAAATGAGTCGACAACAGTTCTTTAAGATCGCATCGGTTATCTTCGTCGTTCTTCCAGTATGGAACTCATTCGCATTCGCTCAAACCGGCCCTCAAAGAGTAGTCTCGGTCGGTGACCAGATTCCTCAAGCTGACCCGCTGAATGCGTTTGCCTACTACGATGCAGCCACGGGCGATA
>CAYXWX010000112.1:0-14396 GCA_964468915.1 uncultured Pirellulaceae bacterium | reverse complement strand
TTCCCTTCCAAGTGCAACATCACCATGGCAATGTCAGCCGGCGTGATGCCGCTGATGCGTTGAGCCTGATCCAGATTGGCGGGACGGAAACGCGTTAACTTCTCGCGAGCTTCACGCCGCAGATGAGTCAGGCCGTCGTAATCGAAGTGATCAGGGATCCGCTTGTCTTTCAGACGCCTGTGCTTCTCAATCGCGGCCTGTTGACGGTTTACGTAGCCCGAATACTTGACATCGTAAACAACTTGTTGAACCACGTCCGGATCAATCGAACTGAGCGGTTCGCAAACAGCGACCAGTTCTTCCCACTGGCATTCGGTTCGCTTGAGCATGCGATGCAGAGTCGCGCCGTCGTGCTTCGTTTCGTCAAGGAGGGTTTTCACTCGAGCGATTTCCAGCTCTTTGGTTTGCAATCGTTCGAAACGATCGTCGTCCGCAAGGCCAAACTCGTGAGCAATTCGAGTCAATCGTCGATCCGCATTATCCTGCCGCAGTAACAAACGGTACTCAGCTCGGCTGGTAAACATTCGATATGGTTCATCGACACTGCATGTAACCAAGTCATCAATCAAAACGCCCAGATAGGCTTGGTCTCGATCCAGCACCAAAGTTTTATCACCCTGCTGCTTAAGTGCTGCGTTGGCTCCGGCCAGCAATCCCTGACCGCCCGCTTCCTCGTAGCCGGTTGTGCCGTTGATCTGACCGGCGAAATACAAACCTTCCACTGTTTTGGTTTCCAAGGTCGGTCGCAACTGATCGGGTGGACAGAAATCGTACTCGACCGCGTACCCGTACCGCATGATCTGAGCGTTTTCCAGGCCGGGAATCAGTTTGAACATCTGATCTTGCACATCGCGAGGCAGACTGGTCGACACGCCGTTGACGTAGACCTCGTGCGTGTTGCGCCCCTCCGGTTCGAGGAACAGTTGATGCTTATCCTTGTCGGCGAACTTGACGATCTTGTCTTCAATGGAAGGACAGTAACGTGGGCCGCTTCCTTGAATCTGTCCGCTGTACATCGGAGCGCGATGCAGGTTTTCTTGGATCAGTTGGTGAACCTGCGGATTGGTCCAAGTAATCCAGCATGGGACTTGGTCGATCTGAAAATTATCGCTCAAGAATGAAAACGGCTGCGGTTTTTCATCGCCCGGTTGAATTTCCGTTTTCGAATAATCAATCGTCCGACTATTCAGACGCGGCGGCGTGCCCGTTTTGAATCGCTCGACGCTGAACCCCAATCGATCCAGCGCGGCGCTGATGCCGGTGGTCGTGCCTTCACCCGCTCGACCTCCTTTGGTTTTTGCTTCGCCCGTATGCATCAACGCGGACAAAAACGTGCCCGTGGTCAGGATCACCGCCGGAGCCAGATAATCAACATCGCCTTTGACTCGGACGCCTCGAATCGTGGTCTGGTCGCCCGACTTCTCTTCAATCAAATCCGTGACGACTTCCTGGCGAAGATCAAGGTTTTCCTGAGACTCAATCGCGAATTTGATCCAGTTCTGGTAGCCCTTTTTGTCGGCCTGAGCCCTTGGGCTGTGCATCGCCGGCCCTTTACGAAGGTTCAGCATCCGAAACTGAATGCCGGTGGCATCGATCGCTTTTCCCATCAAGCCACCGAGCGCATCGATCTCGCGAACCATGTGGCCTTTGCCGACTCCACCAATGGCAGGATTGCAGCTCATCTGCCCGACGGTATCCAGATTGGTGGTGATCAGCGCCGTCTTCGCGCCCAGCCGAGCCGCAGCCGCAGCCGCTTCGGTGCCGGCGTGGCCAGCTCCGACAACGATCACATCGTATTGGTATTGAGTGTTACCCATACCCGTTAGTTTACCGGGTATGGGTGACCTGGAACAGGATCAGCACCCAAATCGTGACGGGCTAAATCAACCAATCGTCGGATGAGAAAACGTCGTCAAGCGTTTGGCTACCCGCCAAGGTCGATGTCCCCGGTGGGTCCAACGCGTCGGCATTCCGTGAGTTCTCACCGGATGCCGTCTCCTCAGTTTCATCAGCATTACTGGCCGAAACAGCGGTGATATTCACTGTTGGAGGTAAACTGCCTGACACACTGACAAGCGGGCTTGCGAGGCTGCCAACCGGCGGAATAACGCTGCTACCTAAGTTACCAATCAGACCGAATGCATCGCCAAGCACGTCGATCTGACCGTCTCCATTAAAATCACCTTGCTGCCACGTTGACCCCGAGGTCACTCCCAAGTTTCCAATCAGTGTGAAAACGTCTCCCAAAACGTCGACCCTTCCGTCCAGATTCGCGTCGCCGACCAGCGCGACATATTCGTTGTGCACAAAGTTTCGAGCGAGCGTTATCGTCGAACCCGCGATAGTAACATCATCGGCATTGACAATTGCAGTGTAGAAGGCAGCGTCAAGTGGTTGAGCCAATCCGCTGAAATCCCAAGTGGCGGTGAAGCTGGACGAGTCGTAATTGAAACTGGCGGCGGCCAGGTCAACAGGAGCCCCTCCCTGGGATTCGTTCATCAATTCCAACGCATCGGCAGTGACGTCGACATTCCGATCGAACACGACGGAGAACGTCGTCCACAAGTCCGGTCTCGAAACATCGCCTCCGTCTCGAACAACATTCACAACAGCGGGAGCAGTTACATCATCGTTGTCTAGAATTGAAACCGCAGCCTGATCGTGGCTGTTTGGCACGACGGCAACATCCGCAATCGGAGCACCCGGCGTATCGCTGGTCACATCGAGAGGATTCAATGACAAAACAACCGTTTCGATTGGCTCAGGCAGGGCATCATCGATTGGCGTCACGTTAATCGTACGCGTTGTGTCTCCGATACCGAAAGAAACTTCCCCGTCGATCGAATCAAAGTCGATACCATTGACAGCGGTCCCCGCAGAGACTCCAAAACCAACATCCAGATCAAAGGCCAGCGGAGCAGGTGTTCCCATGGGATTGTCATTGGTCACCGAACCGGGGACGACAAGCAGAACTTGAAACGCACCAAGATTAACCGGCTCCGTTTCCAACGTCTCGGCTGCGATCGGATCAAGTGACTTGACCACGACCTGAGCTTCATCGTTGTCGACGATATGGGTGACTCCTCCCAGCGGGCTGCCAAGCGTGATTTGCGGATCGCCCGCGAACACCGGATCACCGGCAGAACCCGTCACCTGCAAATTGACGGACTCGGTAAACTCGACCACCGTGTCATCAACGACCCGGATCTCAACCGTCACTGAACCGACGCCTGCAGGAATCGTCAAGGTCCCCATATTGGTCACGTCGGTAAAATTACCAGCTCCGTCATCGACCCAAACCGCATAGTCTTGAACTGCCTCCGCACCCGCTCCGGGGAACCGCAGTGCGGAACCGCTGGTGTTGAACCGGACGGTCGTGTCCGTGCTGCTGCTCAATGCTCCGTCCAATGCGAGGGCATAAGATCGGACTCCGTTCGGCTCGCTAACCGTGTTGTTACCTTGTGGAGTCAAGCTGACAGTGGCGTCATCGTTATCGGTAATTGTCACACTTCCATCGCTCAACGTGACACTCGACGACGGAATCCCTGAGCCCGGCACCGCGTTGCCCAGCACGATGTTAAACAGCTCCGTTGGCTCAACCACCTGGTCGTCATTGATTGGAACGTTAAAGCTGAAGGTTTCGCCAATGTTTCCGACAAAGTTGGCCGTGCCACTGGTCGCGGTGTAGTCCAAACCGGCCGTCGCAGTGCCGTCAGCCGTTGAATAATCAACCGCCAACCCACCTTGCACCGCATCCTCCAGCGTCAAAACGACCGTGGCGACGCCGGCATGTTCATCAACCGTCGTCACGCTGGCTGTCACGTTGATATCGCCATCGTCGTCGATAATTGTCACGCTGCCGTCAACAGTGTTGATGCTCGATGCCGGCACTGATCCGTTTGGCACTAAATTGCTGAGCACGATCGAAAACGCTTCGGTGCTTTCAGCGACATTATCGTTGATGACAGGGACCAAAAACGTGACGACTTCACCCGCAGTACCATTGAAAGCTGCCACGCCCGAGGTCGTCAAATAGTCAGAACCAGCGATCGCAGATCCGTCAGCGGTGGTATAGCTGACCAGGAAACCTCCCTGAACTGCTTTATCAAGTGTCAAGGTGACTAACGCGCTTGATTCGTTGACCGTCGTCATACTGGCAGTCACCGTCGCCGTGCCGTCGTCATCGGCAATCGTGACGCCGCCATCGGTTGTGCCAATGTTGGCAGCGGAAACGAGCCCACCGGGAACCACATTATCCAACTGAATAACAAACGACTCCGTGCTTTCGACAACCGAATCGTTGAGAATTGGAACGACAAAAGAAGTGGTTTCGCCTGCGGAACCGGCAAACGCTGCCGTTCCACTGGTGGCCACAAAGTCACTACCGGCAATGGCCGTGCCATTAACCGTGGAGTAATCGACCGTAAATCCATCCTGCACGGCGTTATCAAGCGTCAGCGTTACTGTTGCTGTCCCCGCCGACTCGTTCACCGCTGTGATGCTGGCGGAAACATTGACCGGATCTTCGTTGTCCAGAATCGTGATCTGACCGTCGATTGTCGCGATGCTGGCAACGGCCACATTTCCGCCCGGCAAGACATTACTCAGTTCGATCCGCAGCGACTCGCTTGCCTCAAGAACACCGTCATCGTTGATTGGAACGGTAAAGGTTATCGTTTCGTTAACGTTGCCAACGAAATTTGCGGTTCCTGAGACCGACGTATAGTCCGATCCATTTTCCGCTGAATCGTCGACCGTCGCGTAATCGACAGCCAGCCCACCCTGAACGGCTTTGTTCAATGTCAGAGTAACGGTTGCCATCCCAACGCTTTCGTCAACCGTTGTGATGCTTGCTGAAACAATCGCAGGGCTGTCGTTGTCAGCAATACTGACGACAGCCGATGCCGCGTTCGGTTTGATTGACAAAGCGGACGGGTCAGCCGTGACCGGCAATGCGTTGCTTAATGTCACCATAAAGGTTTCAAGCCCCTCAACCGTCAGGTCGTCGATGATCGGAACAACAATCTGCTGGACCTCGTTCAGGTTCCCAACGAAGGCCAGCGTACCGCCCGTTACACCAGCCGATCCGTAATCAACACCCAGTCCATCGGCCGAAACATCCGCCACCGAAAAGTCGACGGTAAAACCACCCGCGACCGCCGCATCCACCACGACATCAAGAGTCGCTGTTTGAGCATCTTCGTTTACGGTCAACGAGGTGACCGTCAATTTAACCTTGCCGCTGTCGTTGTCGATGATCGTAACGTCACCGGTCATCAACATGACCTGGCTGGTCGCAATGCCGGCAGCCAGATTGTCGAAACCGATGTTCACGGTCTCGTCTGGCTCGACCGTCACATCATCATTGGCAGTGATTTCCAGCGTTCGAGTAACAGGGGTGCTACCTTGACCGCTGAAGAAAGAGATCGTCTGAGTGTTGTAGCTATAGTCAGCTGGGGTAAGTGCCGTTCCACCATTTGCCTGAAGCAAGTCGACAACATCGACCGTGATGTTGACCCCCGGCCCAAGAACCGCGGTGCCGCCCAAGCCGTTGTCGGTCGTCAAGACGACGTCAAACTCCTGAGTGCCACCGTCCTCGTCGATGGAGCCGGGAACCACTGAAATGATCGCCTTGTCGTCATCAACAATGATGTGCGTCGTGTCCTGAAGGTTGTCACCATCGCCATCGGCATCGCCTTCCTGCAAGGCATTTGATTTACCTTGCAGCTCAACGATCAGGCTTTCCGGGCCCTCAATGATGGAATCATTCGTAACGTCCAGCACTGGCAGGTCGGTACCAATGCCAGTGGCCAAGGCTCCGAACCGATTGACCAGTGTCAAATCGAAGAAGCCAGGCGTGACCGAGTAATCGCCAGCGGGGACAACAAAGTCCTCCTCCAACAGAAAGTTATCGCCGAAGCCAAAGTCCAGATTGCGTAATGCCGTGCCGTTGATCGACTGCAATGTCACGACTCGAGATTCCGGTGTCGTGCCAGTCAGATCACCACGGACGACCAGGGTTGGACCACCGACAGCGGCTGCACCGAACGCCGGCGTATCCGGAACCGAGCCGTCCTCACCTTTTTCAGTGGACGTATCACGGAATTCAATCAATGCGTCCTCATTGTTGATGGTACCGATCCCAACAGCATCATCGATTTCAACCTGGAACACACCAACGGCTGCTCCACCGGGTCCGCCGGTGTCAACATCCTGGTTGATGCCGTCATAGGTTGGATTGGTCAAAGTGACAAAGAAGTTCTCGTCCAGTTCAACGTCGTTGTCTCCGACGATGACCACGTCGAAGGTGGCGGTTGTGGCACCTGCGAGAATGGTCACAACCTGTGTCTTTGTCACGTAATCATTGTTGGCGGTCGTCGCATTGATCGCAGGATTGGTGGAAGTCCCATCCGATGTCGTGACCAGAACCTTGATGTCCTCATCAGCCGGCTGATCAATTGAGATGGTGAATTGAGCCGTCGTGTTGTTGCCCGTGTCAGGCTCCTGAACGATCACATCATCGACGCTCATATTGGCCGTATCGTCATTGACGATCGTGGCCGATTGCGATCCGACATTAATTTGCAGCGTATCAAGGTTGGGATCGGCATTCTGCGCGTTTGATAACGTAACGTTGAAATCCTCATCGCGTTCCACCAGATCCTCGCCCAAGACCTGTACCTCAATGGTCTTTGACGTTTCGCCGGGACCAAACGTCACCGTTCCGCTCGGCAGGACACCACCGACGAAATCAGCTGCCTCAACGCCGTTGGCTCCAGAAGGCGTGACCGCCCAATCGACGGTCGTGTCGGCCGTCGAGTCAGTAATGAAGCCCGCACGAGTCACCTCGAAGCTGTAAGTCGTCGTGCCGCTGTCTCCTTCGTTTTGCTGGGCGTTTTCAGCCGGCTGCAGCGCCAAGTCGATATCGTCGTTGAGGATCGTGACCGTGCCGGCTCCCGTGGAGATATCCGGAGTAACCGTAACCTCAGTGACTTCAAAATTTGCCGCCCCACTATTCCCCGCGACGGGCATCAGCGTCCCGATTAAGCGAGTGCCGTCGCTGAAATCGATGGTCGCAATCGCACCAATCAACTCGTTTCCAAAAACAGATTGATCACCGCCGGGGGAGCTGTCCACATCGACATTCCAAGAAAACGTTTCCCCAGGTTGAAAGTTTGAAAACCCAAGGGTTAACGATGACGCATTGTCCGGGACAACTGTTGGCAGCAATCCGGTCGTAACATCACTGCCGTCAAGAGGCGTAAACGGTGTCGCAGCGCTACCGTCACTGGTGACCTCATTGGTATCAAAGTTCAATCCAAGAGGGTTCAAATCAAGACTGAAGGCCGTTACGTCAATTCCCGGGGATGATGAATTGGTAATGCTGAATCCTTCTGTCAGCGTGTCCCCGTCAATGAAAAACGTCAATCCGGCAGATGTCGCCATCCCCGGGGTCGTTACCCCACCATCGATGTGAATCGATGCCGCATCGACACTTTCATCTGCAGGCGTAATATTGCTCAGATTGATCTGGAACGCTTCGTCTGGCTCAACAACATCATCACCAACAATATCGACACCGAACTCCTGCACCTCGCCAGCAGTGCCAGCAAAGACCAAAGTGCCCGAAGTGCCAACATAGTCGTTGTCTCCCACCAACGCGGTAATGTCTTGCGTTTCATAATCGACGGTAAAGCCACCGGCAACGGGGTTGTCCAAGGCCACTCTGACGAGAATGGTGTGAGTACTGGAAGTCTCAAAAACACTGATGTTCTCGACGGTCAACGTTGCGATATCGTCGTTGACAATCAATGTTTCAACTGCCCCCGAACCACCAATTGTCGGTGATGAACCTCCCACCGTGTCACTCGGATTAGCGATCGTCACGCTGAACGGTTCGTCCGGCTCGACCAGATTCGCCACATGCTCGTCGGCACCCGCGCCCTGCGAGGCATCGGTGTCGTCGAAAGTATTCAGGTCGATGACCAGCTGCGGAGCAGTGTTCGTTCCATCGCCCTGGTAGGTTACGACCCAAGTCGTTGGGTTCACCGAGAACGAATTGTTTTGGCCCGGCAGCGTTCCGGCGGCAGCATTGTAAGCGTTCACCGCATCGATGATCGCCTGCCCCAGCGGATTGGACTCGTTGATCGACTGATCGGTGTCTTCATCGAGGTCATTCAGCGTTGTAGTGCCCGCAAGCGTCAGCGAAAGCTCGATGGACGCCGTATCACCTGCTTGCAACGCCGCCGGTCCCGGCATGCCGCTGCCCGACCCATCCAAGGTCAGCCGATAGCGAGCGATGTCTCCTTCGTTGACCAATCCGTTGCTGGAATTTTCCTGGCCCAGCGAATCAGTGTCCTCCTCCAGCGTCCATTGTGCCGAATCGTTATCGATGATCTGAGTAAACGTGGCATTGTCGTCTCCGATCATGACCGTCGGAGGAATCGGAGATACGCTGCCACCCGGTTGCGTCAGATCAATCTTGTAGCTTTCGTGACCCTCAATCAGATTGTCATTGTTGGCCGTTATGTTGAACACCAGGACGGGAGAAGTTTGACTATCACCGTGGTAAGTCAAAACTCCCATCGAACCATTGGGAGCGAACTCAAACGTGTCCGGCGATCCAGCGGCAGACCCTGCATTGTAAAGATCGATCGCATCATTGATCGCAGATGCTAACGCTTCGTAATCATCGGCATCAGTTCCCAAATCAATCAGAGACAGCTTGACTGATGCCGATTCACCCTCTTGCAAGACAAACGGCGTCGCGGCAGCTGCATCTCCGCTGCCTACCAGTGAAACCACATAGCTTGTCTCATTGCCTTCAATCACCGTGCCTGCACTGGCCACAATATTCCACGTGACCTTGTCATTGTCCTCAATGGTCGTGGTCACCGACGCATTTCCGATCGCGACCGTCGGAGGAACCGGCGTGACCGTCGCGGCAAGGTCACTCAACACAATCGAATAGCTTTCATCGCCCTCGACCAGCGAGTCGTTCACCGTGTTCAAGATGAAATCGAAAGAAGGCTCGGTCACCCCATCGCCATAAAACGTCAGCTGATCAGCAATCAATTCGAAAGTACCGGGATCCCCGGCCGCATTTCCACCATTGAAAACGGCGATCCCCAAGTTTACCGCTGCCGCAAACGCTTCGTAGTCGTTACTGTCGGTTCCTCCGTCAACCAGATTCAGCGACACCGATGTCGACTCTCCGGCTTGCAGGACAAACGGTCCGCCCACCAAAGAATTTCCATCGCCGTCAAGCGAAATCGTGTACGTCGTACCGTCGCCTTCGATTACCGTCGAACCAGACTGAGCAATGTTCCAGACAGCTCGATCGTTATCGTTAATCAAGGTCTGGACGGACGAATTACCAATCGACACCGTCGGCGGAATTGGCGCAACGCTTCCCCCGGGCAGAGACAAGTCAATCGAGTAACTTTCGGCACCCTCGACCAGCGCGTCATCGGTCGCGGTCAAGTCAAACGAGAGCTCAGGAGCCGTTGCCCCATCACCGTACCAGGTCAGCACTCCTGCTGCCAACGCAAATGTCCCCGGCGAACCACCCGGATTCGCTCCGTTGAATAATCCGATCGCAGCGTTGATGGCTCCGGCAAACGAGCTATAGTCCGTCATGTCGGTGCCAAGATTCGTCAAGGCGACCCGCACGCTTGCCGTGTCCCCGCTTTGTAACACAAAAGGCCCATCACCACTGCCATCGCCGTCGAGTGAAATCGTGTAGGCCACCGTTCCGCCCTCGGCCACCGACGCTGAACTCTGGGCGATATTCCACGTTACTGTATCGTTATCAAGAATCGTGATTGTGCCATCTTCTGTCACAACCTGAGTATTAAGTGGATTGCTGGTCGAGCCCGATGTCTCCGAACGCACGTTGCTAACGGCCAATTCCACAACCTCAGTGCCCTCAACCTGCGAATCATTCACCGTCGACACACTGAAAGCGAAACTGCTGCCGACAAAGCCAGATGGAATTGTGTATGTCTGAGGAGCAAAGCTGTAGTCGGCAGGATCCGTGGCACTGCCGGTCCCCAGATCAACCAAATCAAAGCTGATCTCAGAACCTGAAGGCAACTCTACCGAAGCCAAACCCGGCATCCACGTTACACCGTTGTCAGTTGAGCTCTCGACCGCAATCGTTCCACTGACGGTCCCGCCCTCGGTCACTGTGTCATCGTTGACGGTGAGACGGATCAAGTCATCGTCGACAATGAAATGGTTCGTTCCATCCCGCTGCTGCAAGTCACCATTGACATCAGCAATGTTTAATGCGGTCCCCAAACCATTAGTGATGTTAAAGCTGAACCCTTCCGTACCCTCCACAAGATTATCCTGGAAGATCTCGATAACCGGATCAGAGAAACCTGGATCTCCGCTTGTGAAGCCTGACGAATCAAATTGAGTCAAATCAAATCGTGCGATGGCACCCGAATAATCTCCCTGCGGAATCGTGAAGCTCAGATCAAGCGTAAAATCGTCACTTGCACCGGGCGTCGCGGTCCCGGCTGTCAGTGAAAAATCAACCGTTCGTGCTGCGGGCGATGCCATACTCAAATCAAGTCCCACCAACAACGTCGGAACCGTCCCGCCGATTCCGTCTTCGCCGCGAGAACTATTGGCAAGCTCGAATTCAATTCCCTGATTCACCGGCACGATACTCTGATCTGAAAACTCGATCACGGTATTGCTGGGAATACTATTGGGACTGTTGAAAGAAAACTGCAAAAAGTCATCAACAGAATCCTGGTAACCAACCGTAGCACCCGCGCCGAAATCCGCGTCCGCTCGATCGAAATCCATGTCGTCATAGACGAATCGAAAAGGAGTCGCCCCAGTTTCAAAAATTTGTACCTGAAAGGTTGCCTCACTGGGTGACGTGCTGAATCGAGAGATTTGATCCCACTGCACAACTAACGCGTCGACCCCGCCAATCTGCAGTTCCTGCCAGTAAACGTTTGCACCCGTTACATCAAGATCCAGATCATCCCAAAACGGCAACAAAAGATTTTGCTCCGTTCCAGTTCCAAAATCATTGGTGGGCAACGCTTCATTCGTAAAATCAGCATTCACGGCGGATCCGCTGCTGAGCACTCCGTTAGTCGCCACTTCGATACTTCCTGCCGGAAAAAGCGCGTTGCCAGTGGTTGAAGTAAACGTTGCGGTTGAATCGTCTTCGGTACCACTGAACAGGGTTGTTCCCGTCGAGGAGATATCAACAAACTCGGTTGTCTCGGCAAACTGAGTCGCCACAAGCGAAGCCAGCAACGATCGGTCCTCCAGCGTCTGATAGGCAACGGCGGAATTCGATTTCAACCCACTCCGAACCGAACGCCCCTCTCGACCGAACAAACCCCGCCCGGCCGCCGCAGAAACTCCCCCGGGCCGCCCACCTTTCCCAAAACGGAGCACTCCGGCTCGATGATTAGCAACTCGTTGCCGTTGAGTCCCAAGCAAACCATTCAGCACACTAAAAGCTGCAATGAAGCGTTTGAAATTCAAAGGAAGAAACCCGAATTCGCGCCGCCATCGCGCAACGCGTTGCGTCCGCTCCTTTAATGACCTTGCCAACTGACAAACCTTACGCTGACTTCGACTTGAAGCCGCAATGACTCGACGAGCCCGACGAGAATTGACAGAAAATCGATTTCGATGATTGCGTCTGAACATGATTGCCTGCTCGATTTAAAAGGAACGAAGTGCTTGCTGTTTCAAGGTCATCCGAAGCGTGCCCAAAACGCCCAAAAACAACGCAAATAATGTGTTTTACATGTTGTTGCAGTAACCTTTGCCAAAAAAAACGTCGCCGCTGGAGTCTCGTGGCTACGGTCTTCTTTAACGTAAGTTGACGAGCTTAAGGGTTTCGGCCAGCCGAAGCAAGCTTTTTCCTGCCAAATTTTACTTTTTGCATTCATTTGTAATCTTCTGCACCCATTTGCTACGCTTTGTACGCGAAACAGTCTCGCAGCCAAGTTATTTACATATTAATGCACTTGACTCCCGCACGATCAATGTCGCTCAGTTGCGATTGGAGCTGGGTTTGAATGAGCCGCCATCTCTCTACCGACCAAAATGAAAATGGCAGGGACATAATTCCCATAGCAGCCGGGTCCTTGCGTGCTCGGTTAGCCCGAAGAATTCACAGGCCGGTAATCATGGAACGCCGCCACGCGACAGCGTTCCATCCTGCTTGTGCGGCGCACTCGAATCGATCAAGTGAGTTCACGTCCTCGTGCCAAGCATCGCCCAATTTGCTGGCACCGGTTCGGATTCTCGCAATGCGATTTCCTTGCTGGTTGCTTACAAGGATGCAACATTCGCTTCCTGCTTACTCCCTGTGTTAATTTATTAAAGTAGCCTGATAAAACGCGATCCGCTGCAATAACCGCGCACCCAGAGCACCGGCGTCGTGAAAAAACAGACACACACTGCCAGCCAGCTGCCGGATCGTGCTCGTGAAGCACGGTGCAGAATGATCAATTTTTAATTACACTGATCCCCGCAACCGCATCATGATGATTTGCCCGCGTAGAACACGAACCGACAAACTTTGAATAAGGCAGTACGTTGAATACAACACTTGATTGCAACCTTCTCAAACGCTCGTTACTTCCGCTTGCGTTTCCTCTGCTGGTTTTCTTCGTGGGTCTGACCGTGGAGCAGGTCGCGTACAGCGAAGATTTCAGCACAACCAACTGGGCCTCGGTCGAAAAGCATACCGGCGCTGATCGCAACAATCCTTTCTTTTCAAATCCCCAATCAACGATCAACTGGGTCGGAAGCGTGACCAGCCAGGCAGATCGCGTGATGAACGCTGATTCTGCAAGAACCAACTTTGGCGTTGACGGCACGGGCATCAAAATCGGTGTCATCTCAGACTCATTCAATGTGCTCGACGGAGAGGCTGATGGTATCCAATCGGGTGACCTGCCGGGAGCTTCAAATCCGAACGGGTTTTCGACACCGGTCAACGTGGTGAAAGATTCCTCGTTTGGAACCGATGAAGGCCGTGCCATGATTGAGCTGATTCACGATCTCGCACCGGGAGCCGAAATCCTGTTCCATTCAGCGTTCAATAATCCCGGCTCAATCGGGTCGGCACCCAGCACGACGATCGCCAACGCGATTGACGCGCTGCGTTTGGCGGGAGCCGACATCATCGTGGACGACGTCGCAATTTTGAACGCGGCAAAGTACCAGGATGGTGCCGCAGCGAAAGCGGTTGACGCGGCCTTTGCCGCGGGCATCCCATACTTTTCAAGTGCAGGAAACAATGGCAACAACGCTTATGAGGCAATTCAAACCAGCTCAGCCCCGGCGACGGGATTCAATGACCTTCATGACTTCAATGCCGGAGGTGACCTTGACCAGATTCTGGATCTGGGAACGCTTGCTCCGGGAGAAGATTTCCGAGCGGCGCTGTGGTGGGAGGATCCGTACCCATCGGTTGGCGGCACGCCGACGACGGACCTGTCTCTCTTGTTCGTCGTCAGCAACGAAGCGGAAGACATCAACGCGGTGATCGAGGAAGATCAGAACCAGCTGCTGGGAGCTGATGCGTTCGAGTTCGGTGGAATTACGAACCCGTTTGACTTCCCGCTTGACGTTGGAATCGCAGTGGACCGAGTGGCTGGCGAGCAGGCCAAGCTGTTAAGCATCGAAGTGTTCGGTCGCGACATCGTTGACGATAACGACACCGACTCCCCGACGATTCACGGCCAAAACGCGGCCAGGGGTGCGATTTCCGTGGCAGCTCAGTTTTATGCCGAGCGTGGATTGGATGACGTTGAAGCGTTTAGTGCCGAAGGCCCAACCACGATCTTGTTTGATAGCGATGGCAATCCGTTGGAAGAACCCGAATTTCGCGCGACGCCCTTGTTGACAGGCATTGATGGAACCGACACATCATTTTTTCCGTCAAACCCAGCGGCCGATGTCGACAGAAATGGTTTCCCGAACTTTTTTGGAACCTCGGCCGCCGCTCCTCACGTGGCTGCCATTGCCGCCCTCGTGCTCGAACAGGCCGACAAGCTCAACCAGGATCTTTCTCCGACCGAGTTGTACGAGCTGCTGTTTGCTTCGACGGTCGACATCGAATCCTCTGGCTTTGACAATCTGAGCGGATTCGGTCGTTTGGATGCCGAACTTGCTCTGGCTCAGCTGCAAGCAATCCCGGAGCCGGGTTCGTTTGCCTTGTTCCTGTTGAGTGCTGCCGGGATAGTCGCGGGCCGTCGTCGAAAGTGAAGGCCCCGTTTCACAAGCAGCGTGAACTCTGGCGAGTGCTTTGTTCCAACTCGTTTTAGGGTTTTTACTTGAGGAGGGGTCGTTTTATTTTTTGCTTTTAAGGCTCACGGAATGATGATTCGGTCGGTCAACCC
>CAYXWX010000111.1:0-14409 GCA_964468915.1 uncultured Pirellulaceae bacterium | reverse complement strand
GTCTCGTTTTATTTTTTGCTTTTGAGGCTCACGGAATGATGATTCGGTCGGTCAAACCTAATCTTCAGTTGGAACAAAGCACTAGAGGGCCTTTCAAAACCCATTTTCACAACCCGAAGCGTCAGCGAGGGACTGCAAATTCAACGCCTCGGTCCCTCGCTGACGCTTCGGGTTGCGGTTTTGAAATCCCCTCTAGAAACTTACAATCTCGAAGCGAAAGTCGACACCTTTTCCCGTACCCCAAGCCGACCGCTATTCGGTGTCTTCGATTACTCGGGTAAGGTGGTTGTAAATCATACGACCCTCGTGCGTCAATCGAACTCGATCGCCCATTACGATCAGACCTTGCTGCTGCCATTGCCGGCCGTTTTCACTCAGCAGATCGTCAACTGCAAACCCAGTTTGAAACAGAAATCGTTGGCAATCAACACCGTCCACGTGTCGCAGCGCGATTGACAACTGCTCCCGTGCAGCGGCTTCCCCTGAAAGCTGTTCGCTAAAATCAGTGGGTCGTTCACCGGCTTCGACGAGCTTCAAATATTGCATGGTGCTCAAATGATTCATCTCACGCACGCCGTCAACGAACCTGGCAGCCCCAGGGCCAAACGCAAAATAAGGATCGCCGTTCCAATAAACTTCGTTGTGACGACATCGGTGCCCCTGCTTCGCGAAGCTGGAAATTTCATATTGATCCAACCCGACTGCGGCCAAACGTTCAATCGTGTGAATGTACATGTCCGCTCGTGCATCTTCGTCTGCTTCGGCAACCTTCTGTGCGTTCAGACGATTCCAGAATCGTGTGCCTTTTTCGTAGGTCAATTCGTAGGCGGAAACGTGATCGGTTTGCAGCTTTAAAGCGGAATCGAGGTCACTTTGCCAGCCTTGCAGCGACTCGCCGGGTGACGCGAAAATCATGTCAATCGAAACGCTGCTGGCAAAAGATTTTGCTCGCTCTACCGCCTGGCGAACATCATGTTCGGTGTGATCTCGTTCGAGTGATTTCAGTTTGGCCGCATCCAGTGACTGAACGCCCAAGCTGATTCGATTGACTCCGCAATCGGCCAACGCAGATGCGGTTTCCACAGTCAAATCGTTCGGATTGCATTCCGCCGTTACTTCTGCGTCGTCAGCAATCGTGAAACGATTCCGAATGATGGACATCAAACGCGACAGCTCATTCGGAGACAAATGGCTGGGCGTTCCACCGCCAAGAAACAGCGTGTCAATCTCGTAGTGACGGTCCAGCCAGCCGATTTCTGTTTCAATCGCGTTCAGATATCGATCGACCAGATAGTCCCGCCCGGCGACGACCGAAAAGTTGCAGTAGCCGCATCGGTGACGGCAAAACGGAACGTGCACGTAAACCGATCGCGGCTGCCCAAGAGCGGGGCGAAACGTATCGCGGTTCACAGCCACAGCTTCAATCGTCCGTCCAGCATGCCGGGTAGTTTTCGCGTCACATGCTTTTCGGCCTCGCGCCGGTTGTACCGCACGCTCAGGTGAGACGCGATCACCAGCTCGTTTTTAAAATTCGACTGACGTTTGACAAAATCGTCCAAGTGCATGTGACCATTTTTGTGAATCAGTTCCTTGCGATGATCCGGCGCGACAAACGTCATCTCGGTAATCAGGATCTTCGCTTCGTAGAACAGCGGATTATCGTCCAGACCGCGGGGCGATGTGTCACCCGTGTACGCAACCACGGGAACTCGCTTTTCTTCGGTGATCTCCGTCCCGGCAAGCTTCAGGTCTCGGATCTGATCGCCTGTCAGATCCGTATACTCCGCCTTAAGCTTGTGCCGTCGGTCAAACACAATGTAGCCGACGCTGGGAATCGTGTGAGTCGTCTTGACTACCTCCACGATCAACTCACGCGACAGCTCGATCTCCTGCCCGGCTTCCACTCCGATCAGATCACACGGCATGCGGCCTCGGTCCAGCGATTCAAAGGAGTTCAACATTTTCCTGACACGGTCGACAGAATAGGCCGGCAAATAGATCGTGGGCGGTTCCATTTTCATCAACCGACGACGTGAAACGTACAGCGGCAACGCTGCAATATGATCCAGATGGTTGTGTGAAATAAACCAGCGAGGATTGCCCATGAAGTCCCATGGATGAGCCCCTAAATCGAAGCCGAGTTTCAGCTGGGGAACTCGCCAATACGATTGAACCGCCGCGCGCGAGTAGCCTTCGATGGTCAGGTCACCATGTTGATGGGTTTTCAGTGGCGCGTTGTTGAGCATCGAGTGATCAGTCGAAACGTTAAGTCGGCAAATGGTTGAATCCAGCTATCGAAACAGCCTCTCAGGCACCCATTTTAGCGAGAACATTCGGTCGCAACGACGGGGCTGTAACATGACAAACGGCCGACGCAGATGTTCACTCTCAAAGTCACCGTCTAACTCAGTCTCAAAGGTCCATAATCTGCGTCTGAACCGATGCCTTCGACAGCCGTCACCGTTCCCTTCGAATCCGTCATTGTTTAACATCAACTCCAGAACGAATCAGAAACTGTGCCAAAGTTTGTCCGGCAGCAGTTCCGTCGAATTTTTCGAGAGCACCTAGTGCTTTGTTCCAACTCGTTTTTAGGGTTGTTACTTGCGGAGGGTCTCGTTTTATTTTTTGCTTTTGAGGCTCACGGAATGATGATTCGGTCGGTCAACCCTAATCTTCAGTTGGAACAAAGCACCTAGCAGCAGCCTTATGAATCAGACATTCAAGCGAGAATTACGATCGCCTCGTGAAATTCGGAAAATGCGCGCCGCAGGGCTGATCGTCTGGCAGGCACATCAGGCGGCTGCACGAATCCTCAAACCCGGCATCACCACGACCGAGATCAACGAAGCCTTCGCCGAGACTTTTCGATCCCACAACGCCGCGCCGCTGTTTCTGAATTACGGCGGTAACGAAGAAGATGGGATTCCGCCGTTTCCTGCCGAGACGTGCATTTCGATCAATGAAGAAGTCGTACACGGAATCCCGGGGGCACGAAAACTGATCGAGGGCGACATTGTCAGCCTGGATACCGGCTGCCGAATCGACGGTTGGTGCGGCGACGCGGCAGTAACCCATGCGATTGGAAAAATATCATCCAACCAACGACGGTTGATGCGAGTGACACTGGAAACGCTTGACCTGGCAATCAGCTTGATGAAGCCCGGTGTCATGTGGAGTCAGATTGCAACCGAGATGGAAAACCTCGTACACGAAAACGGATTTTCGGTGGTCGATACGATGGTGGGTCACGGCATTGGAAAAGAGCTGCACGAGCCTCCTCAGGTTCCAAACTATCTGAGCGAAGAACTCGAGTCGGGCGAAAAGGACTTCGATCTTCGCGCCGGCGTGGTGCTGGCGATCGAACCCATGGTCAACGCAGGCGTCGCGGAAATCGAATACCTGGAAGACCGCTGGACGGTGGTGACCGAGGATCGTCAACCGAGTGCCCATTTCGAACACACGGTTGCCATGACTGCCGCCGGCCCCGTGCGTCTGACGGGTCCCCCAAGCGACGAAGAACTGGTCAACATGCCGACTTGGCTGCATGACAAGGATCAGTGGGTCGTCTGGTAGCGTTCGCTCCGCCTGGGCACGACTTTCACAGGCCTTTTGATTTAATGTTAGCTACAGAAATACGGCGAACATCCAAACCCGAAATGTGAGTGAGGGACGAAGGATCCCTCGCTGACGCAGCGGGTTGTGATTAAATCACCAGGCCCTCACGCTTCGGCACGGCCTTCCCAGACCGATCAGAGTCTCGACGGCCGTTTCAACGCAACCAAGACCAGCATCGAACTCAGCAACATCCCTGCACTCGGCTCCGGAATCGTGGCGGTACTCACCGTCGTAATGGCAAACGAGTAATCAACATCAAAGCCGTCCGTTTCCTGAAACCAGACGGTGTAACGTCCCGGCCCCAGATTCCCCGGCATTCCCAATCCACCGAAACTGTTTAACGAGCCGCTGAGGATATTGGTCCCGACGTCTGATTGACCGATCAATGTCGTGAACAGATTCTCGTTGGCACTGAACTGGCTGACGGGCCCTTCGTTGATTGCCAGAAAACGACGATCACCAGTGAGGCTGGACATAGAGATTTCAGACACCTCAAGTCCTTCGGGAACCAAAAAAGAAAATGCATCCGGATCAAAGCCCGAACGATTTTGCAATTGTCCGGTGACCGTGTTTGTCCCAAGAGATAATTGGTCAAGGTCGGTCGGAAGATCTGGAGGCCCCAGATCGCCTTGTGAAAGTTCAACGTATGAGATCTGAGCCTCGACTCCAGCGATAGACAGCGTTGCTGCCACGATCACAAAAACCGGCAGAGCAAATGCAAATCTAACAGGGATCGCGAAAGAGATCGTTTTCACGGCAAATACACTTCTGATACGACAGGCGATTAAGATCTCGCCCGATTGTACTCGGAAGATTCACCAAAGGCGATCATCAAACTGGCATGAAGGGACAAGTCAGTCCAACAGCTTAAGCATTTCGATCAGCGATAGCGGTTACTGCCATGGACTCTTTGATCGCCAAGCTGATAGGCGGGAGGCTGCATGCCGTAACGCCCAATGGATCGAGCATGCGTCTTTGATGCACCCTCGTTTGCTCGCACGCCTCGATGGTTCCATGGTTCGGTAGTCGTTTGTGCCTTGAATTCAGCTGCCGCAGCCGGCACGATCGACCGGCCGGAAAGAGCCACACGTGAGGCTCGATCGAAAACGTTTCCTGCCACCTGCATGAAGTCATCGCGAACTTGTGGCTTGACATCAAATCGCTTTGCCATGCCTTGAACGCCCGGACCATTCTGTTGAGTCGTTTCGTTCAGCCGCTGCACAAACTTGAGTGACTCGACAAAGTTGTGGTCGGCTGTTGGTCCAATCAGCGGTTGCAGTGTTCTTGCAATCAGGCTGGCAGTCGCATTCTCAACCTTTAAAAATACATCCAGCGTATTGGAAGCGATCGGCGTTCCGGATGGTCCCGGTCGGTACTCGGTCCTGAGAACCAACACGCAATTGCCATTGATCTGGCGTCGGATCACGGGTCCTTCGTACGTTCCGCGTCCGTAGTAGATGTGAAGATCCTGGCTTCCGTACATCAGCTCCAAATCGCTGATCGTTCCAGCGCCATCATTGGTTTTCAAAGAAAACTGCCCCGTTCGCTCGCAAGACATTTGCGTCACACCCATCAGCTGCCAGATGTTCACGATCACTTCCGGATGTCTAACCAGAAACTGCAAGTACTCTGGATCCGCCTGAATCGAAGTCGTGGGAAGACGACGGTAGAAGCTGGGATTCTTCAGAACCTGGTTCAGGTTTTGTTTCGCCCGTTCAGTCAGCTGCTGGTACGGCAGCGAGTCAATCGTTCGTTGCCTTGCCGATCGTGAACTGGTACCCGCAGACGCCTGTTGAGCACTGGCAACTTCCGGGGTTTGCAACAACGAAAGCAGTAATCCGACTGCGATTGCCGCCAGCGCAAAGGGACCACGCTGCCTTGAACATTCTGACGACCGATCGCTCATGAAAAGAGATTCCGAATATCGGTGTTCAAAGGTGGGAACGGGCGAGCCATACAATTCACAGCCCGCTCAGCCTTAAACTGTACGGGTTGTATTTGTTAATCGGCTATTCAACCCGTGGCGGACAGCAAATCCGGGTGTCAGTTACGGAAACCGGAAACCTGATGGCACCCGCTGCTAGCGATCGGCATAAAGGCCCAAAGAAACTGCGACGCCGGCCGTGTCAAACATTCAATCGATTGCGCGGGCAACCAAAAATCGCTCCGAAGACCACCAACAATGCTCCAGAACCGGGTTCCGGAATCGCAATGACAGTCACGCCGACTGGATTCGAAAGGTTTTGGAAAGTGAGCTCAGCTGTGAACGAGGATCGCGGGTTGACGACCGTTGTTGTTACGGGCGAAACCAGTCGGCTCAAATCTTCGAAGCTGCCAGCCCGGATACCTAACGAGCCCGAGGTTGAGCCCGGCTCAAGCGTCACATCGAAAGTAACTTCCGTTCCATCACCAAATGTGACGCTGCTGTCATCGATACCTGCTCCTCTGGAGGTCCTGACGATTCGGCTGGTTGGCTCGACGACACCGGCTTCGTACTCCCAATCGAAAACAAAGCCGGTTGTTACTACATCTCCGTCCGTAGGAGAAACAACAATCGGCGTCTCAGAGAAGACATCGTTCAGCTCGAAAGGCTCGATCGAAAAGTTGTGAATTTCGGTATCATCGTCAGAGAAAAATCCTTCGTCTTCAATCGTCCAAAGGCCAAAAAGCTCAGACCCCAGGTCTTCGAACGCAAGCTCCCCGATCGAGCGGACACCTTCAGAACCAAACCTCGCTCCACTTGGCGAGACCAATGATCTATCAAGGCCAAGCCTGAAAGTGACAGCAGAAATCTGGTACTGTTTTTCGCCCATCGCTCCTGGCTGCTGTTCAAGCGTGAGTTCAACATCAGGGGGCTGGCCGTAACAAGCGGTTGCTAAAAACAAGCTCGCCCAAACTGCCAAGCCAATGGATACGATGCCACGCACTACAATTCTCCGACGAACCCCGCTGCTGTTCGAGTGAGAGATCCCACTCCTTCATGGTCTGCATTGTATCAAGCGTGGGACGTGAGTGACTCAATTCTATCGAAAAACGGACTTCTTATTTCGAGCGTTTTTCAAAGACTGGAGGCATTTCAAGCCCAAGTTTGAGTGGTTTTTGTGGTGGACGACACAATCATGAGCCCGCGCCAGATTCTCGGTAAAAATTGGACTCACAGTCCCATCCCATACGTCCATCAACCCTTCAAACAGCCCTGAAAATTTGCTCTGTTGCGTCGCACGACAAGCGAACCACATGCAAAACATCCAAGAACCAACAGTCCACCGGGTTCGGGAATTGCCGAAACAACTCGGGCCGTTCCGCCGTTGAAGGTCGACACCGAAAACTCGGCCGCGAACGCGGGATTGATCGTGCTTTCCGAAAATGTGGTCAGCAGCGCGTAATAGGTGATACCGGCGTCCAAAGCCGTGGTCAGGCGACTGGTCGCGGTTGATAGAAAATCATCATTTGAGATAAACGCAGTCGAATCGGTTCCAGCAAAGGGTTCGTCAAGCAAGTACAAATAACCATCGAACGACCCACCATTTTCAAGGTCTTGCCAATCGATTTCCAGCGTGTAATCGCCGTCTTCAGAAACCTCGATCGGAACGACTCGGTAAGGAAATTCTGTTCCGGCCTGATCGTTTCGCTCATAGACTCCCTGGTTCAACGGAAATTCACCCAACTCGCTGACAGCAGGTTCGGGCACAGGTTCAGTTGACCACTCAAAGGTAATGTCAAGAGACGCATCCGCCAGTCCGTCGCTCCCATCGTCAAGATTTTCTCGAAAGATAAACGACCACGTATCACCTGGATCAACAATTCTTTGCACAGGGATCCACCCGAAGAAATCGAACGTGCCTTGAAAGTCGTTTACGTCATCCAATATCTGATTCACGATACTGTATCCGGAACCGAAAATCTCCATGGTCACTTCGCTGACGTAAGTGATCGTGTCGATCTCAGTAATCGTGCCAGAGTACATCAGACTCTGAGCATCGCCCCCGTTTTGAATCGTGTAGGTTCGAAAATCGCCACTGCCCACGACGTCAGGGATCACATTTCCGAACGTCACGCTGTCAAACGTCTGTCCTGACAAATTTGTGACCGAAACAAACGAGCAAGCCAATGCCGCAAGGCAAATTTGATTGAGTTTGTGCATCATGATATTGGCGGCGGCTTCAGGAGCGTGGCTGAATGAACACGTCTACGATAGCAAATTTGATCGACAACGCAAAATTTATCATCCTGATTCGTGCATCACCAAGATTTCCATGGACCGGATCAATCTTGAAGCAGTTCCTCGGACAGGCACTTATTCACGCCTGATCCATCAAAATCAATTCAGACGCCGCATCGGTCAGTCGAAAGTTATATTCAAGCTTACAGGCAACTTGCGGAGATGCTCACGGTCGCTGGCTTGATGGATCCCCATTCTTCATCACGTCATTGCATTTTTGCGACAGGAACTCGTCACGCTCGAAAAGCTTCCACTTCAAGAAGATTGTTGAACCGATCAACTGTGTTAAAATCTCGCTCCGCCGATTTTCGAACTTCACCGACTCTCCATCGACCTGAACTCAATCAATGAAACCAATCAAAAAACTGCTTGTCGCCAACCGTAGTGAAATTGCTATTCGTGTGCTTCGCAGTGCGACCGAACTTGGGATCAGCACCGTCGCCGTTTACGCTCATGAGGATCGATACGCATTGCATCGATTCAAGGCCGACGAGGCGTATCAGATTGGTACGCCGGGCGAGCCGATCAAATCGTACTTGAACGTACCAGCTTTGATGCAGATCTGCCGCGACCATGGTGTCGACGCGATTCATCCCGGCTACGGATTCCTTTCCGAGAATCCGGCGCTGGCAAAGGCATGTGCTGAAAACGATATTGTCTTTGTCGGTCCGACTCTCGACACGCTACAAAGACTGGGTGACAAGACATCGGCAAGGCAATTGGCCAAATCGGCGAGTGTTCCTGTTCTTGGAGGAACCGACGAAGCCATCAAAGACGTCGCAAGCGGTCGAAAGCAAGCGGCATCACTCGGGTATCCCCTGATCCTCAAGGCGGCTCACGGCGGTGGCGGGCGTGGCATGCGAGTCGTCAAAACCGAAGATGAGTTTGATGCGGCTTTCGAACAAGCCACTCGCGAATCCCTGTCAGCGTTTGGCAGCCCTGACGTCTTCGTCGAGAAGTTTATTCAGAACGCGCGGCATATCGAAGTCCAATTGCTGGGCGATACGCATGGCAACCTCGTCCATCTGTGGGAACGTGACTGCTCCGTCCAGCGACGCCACCAGAAGGTTGTCGAAATCGCGCCGGCACCGAACCTTCTGCCAGAGGTCAGGCAAGCACTTTGCGATGCTGCGATTTCAATCGGCCAGCAAGTCAATTACCAGAATGCCGGCACGGTCGAGTTTCTGGTCGACGGGAACACGAATGAATTTTTCTTTATCGAGGTGAACCCACGAATTCAAGTCGAACATACGGTCACCGAGGAAGTCACCGGCATCGACATCGTCAAATCGCAGATCCTGGTTGCTCAAGGAGCGAAACTTTCTGACGATGAAGTCGGGCTCGGCGACCAGGACGCCATCCAGACCAGCGGTTTTGCGATTCAATGCCGAATCACTACCGAAGACCCCGCCAATAATTTCATGCCGGACTACGGTCGGGTGATGCATTACCGTTCCCCCGGTGGCGCGGGCGTGCGGCTCGATTCGGGCTCTGCATTTTCCGGTGCGGTCGTCAACCCTTTTTACGACTCGATGCTGGTGAAGCTGTCCGCTCGAGGGCGACGTTTCTCTGACGCCGTCCAAAGGTCCCGACGCTGTTTGATGGAGTTTCGTATTCGCGGCGTGAAGACGAACATTCCCTTTCTGCTGAAGCTGCTGGATCACCCGACCTTCCTGAGCGGCGATTGCACGACTCGATTCATCGACCAGACGCCGTCACTGTTCGAATTCCCTGTTCGTAAGAATCGTGCGACCAAGTTACTTTCGTTCCTGGGCGATGTGATCGTCAACGGAAATTCTCTGGTCAAAGACCGTCCGGTCGCGACTCGCCGTGAACCCGCGCCGGTTCCGTCTTTCGATCCGTATGCGCCTCTGCCAACAGGAACGCGCGACAAACTGAAAGAGCTTGGACCCGAGAAGTTTTCTCAATGGGTCAAGGATCAGAAACGATTGTTCGTTACCGACACGACGTTTCGTGACGCTCATCAGTCATTGCATGCCACTCGATTTCGCACCTTCGACTTGCTGAACATCTCGGAAGCGTACGCTCGGCTGGCTCCCGATCTGTTTTCATTGGAAATGTGGGGCGGAGCAACCTTCGACACGTCGATGCGGTTCCTGAAGGAAGATCCGTGGCAACGACTGGCCGACATCCGTGAGAAAGTCCCAAACATTCTGCTGCAAATGCTGCTGCGAGCCTCCAACGCGGTCGGCTACACGAACTATCCCGACAACGTTGTCCGAGCGTTCGTCAAAGAGACCGCCGATGCCGGCCTGGACGTGTTTCGCGTATTCGACGCGCTGAACTGGATCCCCAACATGAAGGTCGCCATGGACGCCGTGCTGGAAACCGGCGCGATCTGCGAGGCCTCGATCTGCTACACGGGCGATCTGACCAATCCGAATCGGACAAAGTATGACCTGAAGTACTATGTCGAACTGGCAAAAGAGCTGGAATCGATGGGGGCTCACATTCTGGCGATCAAGGACATGGCTGGCCTGTGCAAACCAGACGCCGCAACACTGCTTGTGAAAACGCTCAAGCAGGAGGTTGGTATCCCGATCCATTTTCATACTCACGACACCGCCGGCATCCAGTCGGCATCGATCCTCAACGCTGCGGAAGTCGGCCTGGACATCGCGGATATGGCGATGGCTCCCATGTCGGGCAATACCTCGCAGCCGAACCTGAACACCATTCTTGCATCGCTCGATTTTACCGATCGCAAGACAGGACTCGATCAGCAATCGCTTGACGGACTGGCCGAGTACTGGCGTTGCACAAGAGAATTCTATGCTCCGTTTGAAACGACGGTGCTACCTTCCACCGCCGACCTTTACAATCACGAAATGCCCGGCGGCCAGTACACCAACCTGTTTGCTCAGGCTCAGGCGTTGGGACTTGCTGATCAATGGTCAGACGTTTGCAAAACTTATGCAGACTGCAACCAGTTGCTGGGCGACATCGTGAAGGTAACACCAACTTCGAAAGCGGTTGGAGACCTTGCTCTGTTCCTGGTCGCAAACAACTTCACCACCGAAACGGTTCTAGACGACTCCAAAGAATTCGCCTTCCCTCAATCGGTGATCGATCTGGTCGGGGGCATGATGGGCCAGCCGCCGGGTGGCTTCTCTGAAAAATTGATCAAACGTGTTTTGCAGGATCAGAAACCGGTTCTCGGACGTCCGGGCGAATCGCTGCCCGCTGCTGATTTCAAAGCAGCCGGCGAGGAAGTCGCAACTTTCCTCGGTCGAGAGCCGACTCGACGAGAAATCGTCACCTTCCTGCTGTATCCCAAAGTCTACCGAGACTTCGCGGAACACCACAAAACGTACGGAGACGTCAGCGGAATCCCAACGCCCGTGTTCTTTTTCGGCCAGTCCCCCGGCGAGGAGTTTGCGGTAGATATCGAAGAAGGAAAAACACTGATCGCCAAGTTTCTGACGGTTAGTGGAGGCTACGCCGACGGCCGGCGCACCGTTTTCTTCGAACTCAACGGACAGCCTCGTGATGTTTCAGTCACCGACCTGTCGCTGGACTCGGACGCTGTCGCTCGGGTCACTGCCGATCCATCGAACGCAAAACACATTGGTTCGACGATGCCGGGCATGGTCGTCATGGTGGCGGTCGCAGCCGGAGACAAGGTTGCCAAAGGCCAAAAACTACTGACGCTGGAAGCAATGAAGATGGAAACGACGATCAATGCCGAACAGGATGGCGTTGTTGGCAAAGTTCACGTTGCGGCAGGACTTCAGGTCGAGACGGGCGATTTGCTGGTTGAACTTGAGTAGGCTGAGGATCAAAGTTGTCTGAACGCTCGCTTTCTAAAGCCGATCTTGAATCCCTGCGAGAAACTTCTTTTCTGAGGAGAGTGCTGCATTTTTCGGAAATCGATTCGACGAATTCGCAGGCGATCAGATTGCTGGCTGGTCCGCAATCGATTGAAACTCCGTGCCTGGTCTATGCGGAATCACAGACGGCAGGACGCGGGCGTGGAACCAACCTCTGGTGGTCGCGACCGGGAAGTTTGACCTGTTCGATCATTATCGACATGCACCGATTTGCGTTACCACCCGATCAACAGATCAAGCTCCCGCTACTGGCTGGACTGGCGGTGTTACGGTCGTGCCAGTCGCTGGCCGAATGTTCAATGACCGACACGAGCGATTTCAAATTAAAATGGCCCAACGATGTTTTCCTCGCAGGGCGAAAAATCGCGGGCATTCTGATTGAAGTTCCGTCCACGAACTGTAATCCCTCCAAGGAAAAGTCTGTTCATCACGCGGTGATTGGTGTTGGTCTGAATGTCAATAATTCGTGGGCGAATGCTCCGGATGAACTGACAGCGACCGGCATTTCCCTTTTCGAGTGTATCGGTTCGCCAGTTGATCGACTGCAGGTACTGAACGCATTTCTGAACCAGCTTGAACAGTTGATTCGGTCGTTAGCCAGCGGCGTGCCTGTATTGAACGAATGGTCAGACCATTGCCTGTTAACTGGCAAGCGAGTTTCCCTGCTGGCTGGCGATCAGCTGGTGACGGGCGACTGTCTGGGACTCGCTGACAACGGTGCCCTGGTGATACGAACGGCCGGGGGCACTCGTGAGTTCCTGGGCGGTGTCGTCCAGTCCTGGGAATGACGTAACGATTTCATTGTTCAGGCTGCCCACGACACGCGAAGCATTTCGTTACCGGGACGTCGGTCTATCGACCTTGATCCAGCACAATCACGCGATCGGCAACCACATGATCAAGATTCAACGCGTGGTTGTAGCCTCGCTGGCCGATGATCCCGACCTTCGATTTTACATAGCGATGCAGATTCAAACCGGGTGACGCAATCACATGATGAGTGATCTTTCCGTCGCGGTTCTGCAGCACGTATTCTGATTCAAGCTCGCCCTGTTTGCGTACCAGCTCGTTTAACCAGCCGAACGCATCGTACGTCGTACCAAAGCTGACTTCCTGTTGATCCGCACGCAGACCGGAACCGACCGTGCCCAAACCCTTCACCGCTGGCCTGCCGATATTCGTGCCGGACAGACGGCCTGAAAAACCCGATTGAACTTGCAGGCAGTTTCGACACTTATCGATCAGACGAGATGCCTGCAAGCGTTCGTTTGCCGACCGCGCTGAATCGCGAATCTGAATCGCTCCATCCAGAATCGATTCAATCTGCCATACCGAAGGATCTTTGACCATTTCGTTGGTCAATCGCAGTTCCAGGTTCTGGAGCGAACCATTCTGCCCAAGTGACAAGTAGCTTTGATTGACGTTCGCCGACGGCAGAGCCGCGTATCGATCGGCAGGCGGGCGGTTCTGCGAAATCGCGTGAACGGTCGATGCCACAGACGCAAGAGCGTTCGCTCCGACCACCGCGGAACGCGCCGTGCCGCGAGCTGTCGGCAGTTGCTGCGACTGATTCGATGCGATGACAGGCGGGCGATCGAAACCTGTTTCTGTATTTGGTATAGGTCGAGTCGACTGTCGCCAGCCGAGATTCAAATTGTCGGGTTTCGATGCCGACGCAAGTTGAATCTGACTTGAGTCTTGCACGGGTCCTGCGGTTGCCGGATCCAGACTGGGAGCGACCAACGAAGTGCGGATTGGTTGTGCACGCTGAATCACATCAGGCTGTGAGCCCGGGAGTTCCACCAATGAACGTATATTCGAACGAGCGGCGGCACCATCGCTGGCGAGGCTGACAGCTGGCGACCTGGTTGACGGAGGCAACTGAAGATCCGAAAGCTGCATCCAACGAAACTCGCCTGCCGGTGGAGCGATCTGATACCAGATAGTCGAATGCCCTTCCGGATGAGGCCAACTGACTTCGCCCAGAATTTCAATTCGTTCGCCTTCGCGCAGTTTGACTTGCCAGAGCGGTTTCTGGACCGCACCTAGTCGGGTTCCAACCCACGCCTGTGTTCCTGACTCGGTGATTTCGCCAACTTGATCGTCAATCACTTCAACCGCGGCCGAAGGCACCAGACTGAAGCTTCCTTTGACCGGCCGCACCGCACACCAGCCGCCAGGATCGTGCCGATGAACTTCGACCGCGGCTCCCTGTTTCAGTTTGTCGGTCGCGTAATGAACCTTCCCCGGTCCGCTGTGGACGGGCGCGGATTCGTTCAAGACAAGAGCTTGATACGGAAACGAAACATCGGAATCGTCGGCGTTGGAATACGACGTGAACACAAAAGCAACGATTGCAATTGCGATCATTCGCGTTGACAAATCGATTCCGGTTTTCCATTTGACGAGCATTCGAATCGTCCTTGATTCTGAAGCGATTGGCAGATAACCGTTGATTTTTAAAGAAATATCGAATTTGCAACAATACGAACCGATTCTGGACTGGACCAATTTCCGGCGCCCCGTCCGCGAGTCTGTTGCCCCCACCGGGATTTATACAATCACGATGCTAGCACCTACTGCTGACGGCCAGTCGAAGAATAACGCTGCCTTCTGCTCCGCCCAAGTTCGCTACCGCCAGTTTCTTTCGCGAATCGGGGCCCAAAAGACATTCAAAGAAACGCCAGCGATACCTCGCTCGAAAAAACGAAGGTCGAAAAA
>CAYXWX010000110.1:0-14526 GCA_964468915.1 uncultured Pirellulaceae bacterium | reverse complement strand
TACGAAAGGTGGCTGCCGCGGAAACCCGCCGGCGGCCGCTCAGGCAGTACCACCTACTCGGCTGATAAAGACATAAATCACAAAAACACCTCCTTTCGTACAAACAAGCTCGCAGGCGTCGAGCCGTAAGAATGACGCCTTCTGAGCCGAAAAACCATCGCACTGCGTTCGTGCGATCCAACAAAACCAGTCTGACAAGACACGCATCGTCTGGCAATTGCGATCCGCGAAAAATAACTTTAATTACGGGCCGGCGAACACAATGGACTCGTGACACCGTGAAAGGTTCACTCAAGATTCCTGCGTTTTCCCTGTAAAATCGGGCTCAAACTGCCGATGACGACCATTGCGAGAAGGCCGCATAGTTGTTACCATCGGCCCTTGAAAGTATGGAAAGCGTTGTCTCTGACAAGCTTTGATCGCTCATCGGTTACCGTCTGATTCCTCGGATCTTTGTCGGAAACCTGTTTCGCGGTTCCTAAAACAACCTTTCCATGGACCGAACAAAACCCCTGTCGCGAACGCATCGCGCAACCCACGAAGTGCCCCTCAGTGCCCGGCTATCGGTGTCAGCGTCTCTTTGCACTTGCACTCGTTAAGTAAGTAAATTCATGGTAAATCGTAACCTAATTCATTCACTCCACGACGACACAATCGACCAGCAGCTGGGAGATCTGTTCTCCACGACTGCTGCTGAGGATCTGGAGAATCTGGACCTGTCGGACTTGTACTACCCCGATGATGGTTCGCCCGATCAGAAATATGAACTGAACGAGATCGTCGAAGGAACCATCGTTCGCGTCGACTCTGACCACGTTGTGATCGATGTTGGCTTCAAGAGTGAAGGTACAGTTTCTCGCAGTGAGTGGGACGACACGGTTGACGAGCCTGAAGTCGGTCAGACCGTAAAGGTGCTGATTGAAGATCTCGAAAATGAGATGGGCCGCGCCGATGATCCGTCCGGCTTGATCGCGATCAGCAAGCGAAAAGCCGATCACATCATCCACTGGATGGACGTGATCTCGAAAGTTGCCGAAGGCGATATCGTCACTGGTACCTGTACTCGAAAAATCAAAGGTGGCTTGCTGGTCGACATCGGCGTTCCGGTGTTCCTGCCAGCCAGTCAGGTCGACATCCGTCGTCCGGGAGATATCGGCGACTACATCGGTCGCGTCGTTCAGTGTGAGGTGCTGAAAATCGACGATCAACGTCGCAACATCGTTGTCAGCCGGCGCTCGCTGATCGAAAAGGAACGAACGTACGCTCAGCAGAAGCTGATGGCCGAGCTGGAAACCGGTCAGGTTCGCAAAGGTGTCGTCAAGAACATCGCCGACTTCGGTGCGTTCGTCGACCTCGGCGGTATCGACGGTCTGCTGCACATCACTGACATGTCGCACACGCGAATTTCTCATCCGTCGCAGATGGTTTCGATGGATCAGGATCTCGACGTGATGGTTCTGAACATCGATCGCGAAAAGGTCAAAATCGCTTTGGGTCTGAAGCAATTGCTGCCTAACCCATGGGACGATGTCGAAGAGAAGTACCCGATTGGTTCGGTTCAAAAAGGCGAAGTTGTCAACGTGATGAACTACGGTGCCTTTGTGAAGCTGGAACCCGGTATCGAAGGTCTGGTTCACATCAGCGAGATGTCCTGGGTCAAGCGAGTCAATCATCCTAGCGAGCTTGTGAACATTGGCGACGAGATCAATGTCAGCGTGCTTGGCATCGACAAGTCGGGCGAGCAGATGTCCTTGGGTATGAAGCAGACTCAGAAGAACCCGTGGGACGAAGTCGAAGAGAAGTACCCGACCGGGAAAGAAATCTCCGGGAAGGTTCGCAACCTTACCAACTACGGTGCGTTCATCGAGCTGGAAGAAGGGATCGACGGTTTGTTGCACGTCTCTGACATGTCATGGACGCGCAAGATCAGCCATCCGAATGAAGTTCTTGAAAAAGGTCAGGAACTCCAGTGCAAGATTCTGTCGGTCGACACTGATCGTCGGCGAATCGCACTCGGCTTGAAGCAGTTGGGCGACGATCCATGGTCGACCGATATTCCAGATCGCTACCAGACCGGTCAGGTGATCAAAGGAAAAGTTACCAAGATCACCAACTTTGGCGTTTTCGTCGGACTCGAAGACGGCCTCGAAGGCTTGCTGCACATCTCGGAATTGTCAGACGACAAAATTGAGAACCCGGAAGATCTGGTCAAGGTCGGCGAAGAGATGGAAGTCAAGGTTCTGCGTGTCGATACCGACGAGCGGAAGATTGGACTATCGCGTCGCCGGGTCGATTGGAGTGCTGAACAAGAAGCGGCTGAGAATAAGAAGAGTGGTGACGATGGTCCTGTCACTGCCGCTGGTGGCCGACAGATCGCTGATTCGGATCTGAAAGGTGGATTGGGCGGAGGCGGTTTGCTGATCGAAACGCCAACCGCTGCTGCCGAAGAGCCTGCGGCTGAAACCGCTGAACCTGATTCGACAGCAGACGCTGAGGCTTCCGACGAGAGCTGAAAATCAGCACCATGCCCTCAATAGGGTTGGTCGGCACGATTTCTTAAACGCACGTTTCATTCGATGAGGCGTGCGTTTTTTCGTTCTTCATTATCATTGCGACGGAATCGATACGCGTGTTGCGCGAAGCTGTCAGGTCAGCGGCGTGGTCGGTTTTGTCGCAACCGTTGTGGCAACCAAAGCGAGAAAAATCAGATGCCCGTGCAATGAAACGAAATGCGATCAGGGTGGATCTGATTTGGCGGGATCGGATTTGCGTGTCGCTGGATCTGGTTCGCGATGAAGCTCATTGGCCCGTCACGGACAGGTGCTGAATGAATTTCGATTCGCTCAGTGGAGACACCTCCGCAAACACCAAACCGTCACGCTCGACGACGAAGACATTCAAGTCTGAATTCTCGTTGGTCGTCACAATGAGCTTGCCCGATGAAACGCGGTCAACAAACACGATGACTTTTTGCCCATCTGCCTCACCCAGCATCGCGGTCGTGTCGCGACTCATCCCACCAAGATAAGAGAGCCCCAGCATTCGAGTGCCTGCGGGCAAGTCAGCCAGTTTCAATGGAATTCCCTGACGAAATTCGAACGTGTTGGCAAACCGCTGGTCGTCTTCGCAGTTGTAGTAAGGCTGAAAACCAGCATTGACCGTTTCTTCGTAAAGCGAAGCAACGGCACGGCTCTCGAAAAATGGCTCGCTGCTGTCTGGATTCGCCAAAAACCACAGGCCAGCTGCGGAGATTGCGAGCAGAGATGCCGCTAAAGCGGTGACCAGAAACCGTCGCCGATCCGCGTCCGGCGAACCAAGTCCTTCCCGCGAAGACGCTGCTCCTCTGGTGGACCTGCTCTCCGAATCGTTTTGAAACGCTTGCCTTGCGATTTCCTGCTCGCGACCTGAGTCGAGCGGCTCGAACTTATACATTCTACGCAAGGAATCGTCGATTTTTCCTTGCAACGCTTGAGCATCAGCAACGGACTCAGCATCGGATTTCACAAGGAAGCGTTGTGCATCTTCGTCGGACAACATCCCGTCGAGGAATGGTTCGAGCGAATCGGATAGATGATCTTCACTATTCATTGTTGCTTCCTTCACGCGAAGGAGTCTCATCGGTGTCATTTTCGGTGGAGCTCAGCAGTTCTCGCAGCTTGTGTTTGCTCCGATGCACAAGGTTCATCGCGGTTCCCTCGGGCATGTCCATCAAAACTGAAATTCTTTTGTAGTCCAGCCCCTCAACCGTTCGTAACAGCAAACAGCTACGAGCAGTTGGCGAAAGTTGCTGTAGTGCTTTTTGTAGTCGGTCGTCAAAGGAGCTTTGTAACGGGTTTAAGTTTCCGGTTTCGTGGTTAACAGGACGATCATTCCGGCTGCTCGCTTCAACACTCACCATATCTACGGGATCGGTCGGTTGGGTTTTCCGTCGAGCAGCCTTGCGCCGGTGATTTAACGCACAGTTCCGGACGATCCCCGCCAGCCAACCGACGAAATGTGATTCAGATTCAAATTCGTTATTTTTCTCGATAGCGATAACAATCGCCTGCTGAACAATATCTTCTGCGTCGTCGCGATTGCCTACAATTCCGGCAGCAATACACGCGAGGCGAGTCGATGCGTTTCGGCATCGATTGGCAAAAGTTCGTGCGGTATTGGCTTGAGTGTCTGACAAAAGTGAAAAAACAGATTTTAGCTGGTAAGAGTCGGCCGTCTGGAAGTTACAAACAGCACTCTCCCATCTAATGTCGGGAACAGGCTGTGATCTTGCACTTACGCGAAATTATTTGAGGAAATCATGGCAATTAAGGCGTCAGGTCGGAGAAGCAGCGTGAACTGCCCCAACCGCAATGAAAAAAGCGTACAATACGCCGTACGATCTTAAAATATTGAAAAGATTGTTTTTTTCGGCTCAATTGCGAAAATGCAGCGCAATTGACGAAGCGGTCCGTTGCGAACCCTCGAATCCCATCCGGTATCTAATCCAACATGAAGCTTCCGAGTTTGGCCATGCGAGACAGATATCGCGGATTTACGCTTGTCGAACTTTTGGTGGTGATTTCAATCATCGGCATTCTTGTGTCGATGCTTCTTCCTGCGGTTCAGCAGGTTCGCGAATCATCCAGAAGAGTTTCTTGCCAGAACAATCTGCGACAGCTTGGCCACGCGATTTCCAACTACGAGTCAGGACGCCAGATGCTTCCTGCCGGCAGAATCGGATGTGATGACATTGGAGAACAAATGTCGGTTCCTTTCTGCCCAGCCGGTTTGACAAGCGAGGAAAAAAATGGCGCAAGTGGTTTTATTCCTCTGCTTCCCTACCTTGAGCAGGGTGCTCTCGAGCGACAACTGGCAGTGAATAATGGCGGGCTTTGGAATCGCGATGTCGACGATCTGAGATGGTGGCAAGAGTGTCCAGAGAAAAGGGAGGGGATCTTAGTTGAATTGGCGGCGTTTTGGTGTCCCAGTGAAACAGGTGAGCGAATTAGTGAAATTTACCAGCCCGTTCTTGCGGCAACCTCAAGCTATGCTTTTTCAAGCGGTAGTCTGGGGCCGAGCGTCACCGTCCACGTAACGAAGTACAAGAACGACGGAGCCTTCGTTTATAAGGTGCCGAAGACTTTGTCCGAAATCACGGATGGTCTGTCAAACACCTTCTTCGTTGGAGAAGTGGTTCGCCCGGACCTCTGGGAATCGTCTAACACGTGGAGCTACGCAATCGCCAATGCAGACAGCTTGCGTACGACGGACAACCCTTTGAACACACAACCCGGAGCCGGTGTGGTGGTGGAGCGTCGAAATGGAGCTTTTGGAAGTTCGCACCCCGATGGTGGCTCGTTTCTGTACGGAGATGGACACGTTCAATTCGTTTCCGATTCCGCGAAGGCGGAAGTCTATAAGGGGTTTTCAACGATCAACGGTGATGAAGTGGTCACCCAGATCGACTGAAGTCTTGGCGTAAACCTCGGGTTGTCTGAGGCGATTTCCCGGTTTGCATTCGATCGGTGTTGCTTGTTTACAGTCGCCCCGACGGAGTTTTGATCATCAGGTGCTGGCAATGATCAGGCTCCCTGTGTCTGCACTGTAAACTACCACGTCTCTTAATCCAGTCTCGCTTGGCTGTTGCTGTTGCGTTGTGTCTTGCCGAGCAACGTGTCGTTGCTGTGACATCGTTTTCGTTGATTTCGATGACACTTTCTTTTCAATGTGAGCAAACTCTCACACAACAACTTTTTGATTCTTTTTTCTGTCAGGTGCAATAGCGTTTGGGTCACGCGACATCTGAAGGTAGCCCACGGGCAATAAACAGAAACTATTCGCTCCATTTCAATGAAGAACCCCACAGCTATGAAAATTTCAAAGTTCAAAAATCTGATGCGTGCACTGTTAGTTACCGGCTTGATTGCCGCCAGCTCTCATTCAACAGTTCTGGCACAGAACACGTCAACCCAAACACCTTCGGCCAACGATTCGGTCAACGTCACTGACGACATGATGACTTGGGTTCAGGTGATGGCTGCCAATGGGATCGACATCCCGTCAGGTGCCGATGGCGTTGTGATTAACAATGGCGTTGGTGGACAGATTACCGCTTCGCTGAATGCAATCGTGACCGAAGCTGACACAACAGTGATCAACGCAGGCAATATTTCAGGCGGCACAAACGCGATCAACTTTGTCAACGGTCAGGGAAGCGGTTCTGTTACGAACGCTGCGACGGGTGTCATCAGCAGCGACAGCCGCGCGATCAATATCGGTGGCTCGGTCGATGTCGACAACGCCGGTCAGATCGTCGGAACTGGAAATCAACGAAATGGAACCGTGTACGCCGATGCACTTGCGGACAATTTCAGCGTTCGAAATCGTCACGGCGGTGTGATCGACGCGGGAGCAGGAAATGAGGGATCAGGTGTTGGAGCCGAGATTGGTGACCCCGGCGATGGAGCCAACACTTTCAGCCTGACCAACGCTGGTAAGATTCAGGGCCGCGGCAACGCGGGTGCTGCCACCAGTGGCGCAGGCGATGGCGTTCGGATCGGCAACGTCGGTAACATCGGTGTCGCTGAAGTGGACATCGACAACAGCGGCACGATCAATTCCGAAGGTGCCAACGGTACCGTCGCCGGTATTCGCTTCGTCAACGGAATCTCGTTTGACGGCGTTCTGGACAACAGCGGAGTCATCTCGGGTACTCAGAATGGTCTGTACTTCGGCAACCCGGTTAACGGTCAGGGTGCCGATCACTCAAACGGGGTGGTGAACAACTCCGGCACGATCAGCTCTGGTAGTCGAGCGTTAAACGTCGACGGTTTGGGGCTGACAATCAACAACGACGGTTTGATCCTTGGAACGGGCGATCAGCGTAACGGTACGGTTTACGCGGATTCAACAGCTCAGGATTTTGTATTGAACAACCGCGGGACGATCGATGCGGGTCAAGGTAACCAGGGCGCTGGCTTCTCGGTTGAGCTATCTGAAACAGGCAGCAATTTCACCATCAACAATAGTGGCGATCTACGAGGACGCGGCCTGGCAAATGCCGGTCTTGCAACTGCTGGCGACGGTATTCGCCTGGAACGTTCGCGGGTTGGAGGAGCTTTTGATGGCACAACAACCGGCTTGTTCACTGGCGTCATCAACAACACGGGAACGATCAGTTCGGAAGCGAACGCAGGAACCACCGGCGGCTTCCGGGCGGTCAACGGAGTCAGCTTCCAGGGAACATTGAACAACGCCGGAACGATATCCGGAGTCAACAACGGCGTCTACTTTGGTAACCCTGTTGGTGCAGGCGGAGCCGACCACACAGGAGGCGTCGTGAACAACTTCGGCACGATCAGCTCCGACAGCCGAGCGTTCAATCTTGATGGAATCGGTTTGCAGGTGAACAACGACGGTGACATTGTTGCAACCGGGGCGCAGCGAAACGGAACTTTCTACGTCGATGGAACCGCTGACAACTTCAGCTTGAACAATAGTGGGTCGATCGACGCATCCGGTGGATCAGGATCGGGCGTCTCGATTCAGGTCGGCAGTTTTGATGGAGACGTTCAGACTGGCTCAATCGTCAACCGTGGTGAGATCATCGGAAACGGTGACTCGGGAGTCGATGCCGCTATCCGCCTGTTCACGAATGCCAACACGGCTACTTTCAGTGGTGACATTGTCAACGAGGCGGGTGCTCTGTTGTTCGCAAACGGGAGCCCCGCGGTACTGATCGAGGATGATGTCGTGTTCGATGGCACCTTCGTCAACGGAGGAGAAATTGACGGCAGTGTCTTCCTTGGCTCTGGAGATCTTGATCTGCTGGAAACCAGTATTCTTTCACTTGCGGCAAGCAGTTACTCAGATTTTGACACGGTCAGCGTTACTGGAAACATTAACTTTGGCGGAAGTCTTAATCTCGATATTCTCGATCCGTTCAGCTTTCAAGTCGGTCAGACTCTTGACCTGTTCGACTTTGGTTCAGCGACAGGATCGTTCGACAGCGTCTTCGCCGGTCCACTTTCTCTGGACTTGAGCAACTTGAATTCGCGAGGAACAGTCAGCATTTCGGCAATCGCTGTTCCAGAACCATCATCAGTCAGCTTGATTGGACTGGGATTGGTGGCAAGCCTGTGCCGCCGACGCAAATGATGGCGATAACGAAGCATCATTGATGGACTGGTTACCGGCAATTGTCGGTGCCAGCCGCTTAGAGCGAGGCTCCACCCAACCGGGTAAAATCGGTTGGGTGTGAGTCTTTTTCTTTTTTCTACCCTGCACACAGCTTCGCATCAAAGCGATACTCTCGGGCGGTTCGTCCAATCTTGAACGGATCAGCTTGACGCTAACGTCGCTGAATTCCACTCTACTTCACTGCTGCGAGGGCGGCTTCGTAGTTTGGCTCTTGAGCAATCTCTGGTACCAGTTCGGTGTAAGCGACTTTTCCTTCACCATCGACAACGACGACTGCTCTGCCCAGCAAACCTTTCAACGGTCCGTCGGTCAGGGTCATCCCGTAGGAATCGCCAAACCCATCGCAACGAAACGCAGAAACATTCGTGACGTGCTCGACATTGTTGCTCTCGCAGAATCGACCCTGCGCAAATGGCAGATCCTTGGACACGTTCACGATAACCGTGTCGCCCAATGAACCGGCCTCTTCATTGAATTTCTTCACCGAAGCGGCACAGATGCCGGTGTCAAAACTTGGCACGATGTTCAAGATCACCTTTTTACCGGCAAAGCTGGACAGGGTGACATCCGACAGGTCACCGCCGACCAACGTGAAGCCCGGAGCCGCAGAACCAACGGCTGGCAGGTCGCCAGAGGTATTGATCGGGTTGCCTTTGAGAGTAATTTCAGCCATCTGTTTTCCTTAAAACGTTCACAAAAATATCAAAAGTGCAAAAGCACAGAATTTTCTTCGCCCACTTTAATGCCTGAACGCGAGGGCCGTCGAGTGCCCTACTGTCGTCCCTGCCCAGACTGGTCGGTCGACACATTTCACCGATCGCCGGTCGGGATATGTCTGAGGTCAACCTCTGAACAATGCGATTCGGTAATGGCTTGACACCAGCCAGTACGGGTGATACCGTCTTACCTCCGAAGTTGCGGCAAAAAGCCGACAGACGCTCAACGTCAACCCAAAATTTCGGGCCCGTAGCTCAGCTGGGAGAGCGCTACACTGGCAGTGTAGAGGTCGACGGTTCGATCCCGTTCGGGTCCACTCTCAAAAAGACAAAGGCTCGAGGCATACTGCCTCGAGCCTTTTTGCGTTTTGGTTGTTGCTTTTCAAAAATACAAGCACGAAGCGCCAGCGAGTGAGTTGTGGATGGATTGGAAAAATCGCATCTCGATTTGCGTCCGTGCTGAACTATCCCAACTGACTGGCAATCGCCTCGATAAATTGCGGCAGATCAAGTGGCCCGCGGCTGGTAACCAAGCGATCGTCGATCACGGCGGGCTCATCGATCAGCTCGGCGCCGGCATTCTCCAGATCGACCAGCATCAGCGGCCAACTGGTCGCCTTCCTTCCGTTCACCAAACCCGCGCTGATTAATACTTGCGGTCCATGACAGATGGCACAGATCAGTTTTTTGTCGGCATCCATTTTCTGAATGAAGGACAAGACGTTGGGGTTCCCACGCAATAAATCGGGATTCCATGCACCGCCGGGAACAATTACGGCGTCGTAGTTCGCTGGATCCGCATCAGAAAGCCAAGCATCCACCGGATGCCACCCCGCCGGTTCGATAAACCGAATGGTCATGATGTGCGTTTTCCGGATCTCCGGCATGACGATTCCCAAGGGAGGAATGTTCGACGATTCTGGAGCAACCACGTGCACGTCCGCACCCATTGCTCTTAGCTTTCTTAATGGAATCGTCAGCTCGACTTCCTCAACGCCATCGGTTGACAGAATCGCAATCCGCTTGTCCTTGAGTCTCTCTGTATCTTCTTTCCGTTGCAGGAACGACAGCAAATTACGATTGGCATCATCTGGATAGCTGAGCAGCAGATTGGTGTCGAGACACGGAACAAGCGAAGTCGCAGCGGTCGATTTGGCAAGCGAGATCGCTGCTTGAGGATCATTCAGGTCAGGCATGGTTTCGAAGACTCCAGACAATACTTGGCATGTTCACGTAAACTTTGGCATGTTCATGTAAACCCTAGCAGTCGCAGCTTGACCACGGAAGCGTAGCCGAAGATGCACTTCGCACGGGTGACTTCGCCGGTTTCCTTGTTCTTGATAGACGCCAGCCGCGACTTCAAGCCGCATTGGCTACGGTGAGGTTGGTCGGAGATCACAAAACTGTCAGCGGCAAGGCGCTAGTCGCTACCAAAGATGTGATCGCGCAGCAGTGGGTGTTCATCCTCGTCGCTGAGCAGCGAGAATTTTTGCACGTTTGTAAAGGTGATGCCGCCGGATTCACGCACCGCCAGCACCTCGCGGAGTTGTTCAGATTTTGAAACGCGGAGACGCAGAGAGCGCAGAGTAGATGTTCGGACAAGAACTCTGCGTCCTCAGCGTCTCTGCGTTTCTATCTCTTACGAATCTGCTCGTGAAGGCAGGCGGATTGGCCATCACATAGTCGGCTGGCAGGTCCGGGGCAGGTCGTTGGTGAAACGGTTGGCTGGCTTTTCAATCATGCGAATTCGGATCGAAAACGCCCAGTTTTTGATGCAAACTGCGCGTTGCGAAAATGCCTTATGTATCAGAACTTACGCGGCATGGGGCGATGCGGATCAGCGAGAGCTCTGTTGCTGGATAGCGAGGGTTGGCTCGGCAGAACGTGCTGAATCAACCGAACGAGATTTAAGACTTGACCCAAACTAAAATGCCAGGCCGGAGCGGACCATGATGGTGTCCTGAAGTTCGAAGTCGTTGATCGGGTCCGACTTGTAAACCAGCTCGCGTTCAAATACGTAACCAAACTCGACAAAGCCAGTCACTCGGCGCGGACCGATCCACTCAAGACCAATGAACGTCCGTACGTCGTTCAGGTCAACCTGATCGTCCATCCCACTGTCACGCTCGATCGTCCAGCTGCCACCGCCGTACTCACCACCGACGTATGACCAGACTTCGAAGTCATTGAAGTTAGGGATGCGATGAGAGAGCTTGGTTCGGGGAAAATACAGATCCAGTTTCATATCGGGCGTTGGCGTCGCATAAACTCCAAACGCGGGTAACAACTTGGTGCGGACTCGGTCCAGGTACTCCACGCCAAGTTTTCCAACCATGTAGCTGTTGATGCGCCCCCAGCCCAGTAGCTTGCCGGTCAGTCGCAGGCTGTCACTATCGGTGTGATTGAAATCTGAGTAAATGCCTGCGGTGAAGTTGTTCTCGAGGCCAAAGTTGCGTCTCGTGTCGGTTGTGTGGTCGAAGCTCAGGTAAGCGCTATACGTTCGCGCGGGCAGATCAAAACCGGTGGCCGCGTCAGGCCCATCCCAGAAGTGAGCGATATAGCCCGGACTGAACATCAATGGCTGTCCGCTGCCGATGAAGTTTGGCCAGTTGAGTGTGGTAGCAACTTCGGTTTCATTCAGCCCCAGTTCATTGCCATTATTTCCCGGCATGAATGTATGACGCGCTCGCGGCCGCTCCAGCAGGCGTGGCAGAAAATCCTGCTGGAAACTGGTCCAGGCACGCTGTGGCCATGCGTTCAGACCGCTTCTTCCCGTGTCATTTCCAAAATACGGTTGACCAACCTGGCCACCGGGGAAATTCCGATTGATGGCAGGCGGCTGATAGTTGGGTACCGTCCGCACGGGTGGTGGAGCGGTGGTTGGCCCAACCAACGGCTGTGCATTGGCAGGCGGGTAAATTTGATAGTCGGGGATTCCGGTACCCCCGTTGGGGAACCCGGGAAATGATTGGTTTGGTATTTGGAACGGGTCAAACGACGGTGGTTGAAAGTTAGGTAGCGTTGCAGGTCCTGTCGCAATGTTGGGTGGGAACGTGATTGCCGGCTGGCCAGTTTGCGGAGTGCCTGTTGCAAACGGGGCCTGAAACGTGATCGGAGGCGAACCGATGGTTGGGTTGGCAATGGCAGGTGTTGGACCCTGGCCAAAGTTTGGAACGGCAAGGACCGGCGGTTGATTGCCGGCAGGAATTCCGGCGTTTCCCGGTACCGCAACGGAATTTCCATTCGACCCAAAGAAATCAGGGAACCTTGGACGTTGAGCATCCACGTCAGTGCATAGCGCCAAGATGCTTGCGCAGTATGACAGCACTGAAATCATTCGAAATGGATAGGATTGGCTCAAGAAAACGGCCTGTTTTACCGACGGCAGGAGGCTATGCACCGTGATTAACAGGGTCGAAATTCTACGTCAAGTCGAACCAGCGAGTGCTGGAGCCATCAGCAGCTAACGGTGTATTGCCGGTGAAGGACCTCCAGTGAAAGGTTCAGCAACGAGTGATGCGTCTTTCGGCGGTTGCCTGGCATGAAGTTGGCAGGGGAATGAGGTTACGCGCACGAAAAAAGCGTGCTGCGAAAAATCACAGCACGCTTCTATTTATTCAGTCAGGGAAATTCCTGATTGAGGTCTACTTAGTTGCAGCCGCAACGAGTGCGACGCGAGCCCAGACGGCAACCGCGGAAAAGACGGCATCCGCTTCCGCAGCTGGAACCACATGTGGCAGCAGGAGCTGCACAGCATGTTGCTGCTGCAGGAGCAGCCGCAACACCACAACCAGCATCGGCAGGAGCAGCAACAGCAACTCCACCAACAGCAGGTGCAGCAGCCGAAGCACCACATCCGCAACCAGCGCCAGCACCACCATCGATGATGACTTCACCACCAGCAGCACCACCGTTGATGATCATCTCACCAGCAGCAGCTCCGCCTTCCATGATGACTTCGCCACCAGCAGCACCGCCCATGATAACTTCGCCACCAGCAGCTGCACCGCCGCAAGCGTTGTTAGTGATCACTGGAACCTGAATGGTCTTAGGCACGCGAACACAAGTTGTGTAAGGAACTTGCTCGGTGTAAGTCTCAGGAACCTGAACAGTGTAAGTCTGAGTGCGAGTCTGAGGCTGAGAAGTCATGACAGTTACTTCACGTGTACGAGTCTGTGGGACTTGAACAGTGTAAGGAACTTCACGAGTCTTAGTCTCAGTGCGGCTCTTCTGAACAGTCACGTTACGTGTACGCTGCTCAGTTTTGAACTCAGTGTAAGGAACAGTACGAGTACGTGTTTCCAACTTTGTCTTTGTGACGTTGAAAGTACGAGTACGTGTTTCCATACGAGTCTTCTGGACAGCAACCATACGAGTACGAGTTTCTGTCTTCATCTTTGTCACAGGAACTTCCTTGGTACGCTGCTCTTGTCGAGTCAACTGAACCTGGTAAGTCTGTGTGCGAGTTTCCTGACGAAACTTCTGAACAGGAACTTCACGGGTGCGAGTTTCCATCTTCGTGCGTGTGACAGGAACCATGCGTGTGCGTGTTTCCTGACGTGTGCGAGTCACAGGAACTTGCTTCGTACGAGTTTCAGTTCGCATCTTGGTGACAGGAACTTCACGAGTACGAGTTTCGCAACGAACCTTGTTGACAGTCACCATACGCTGACGAGTCTCCATCTTGCGAGAAGTCTGTGTCACCATACGTGTCTGCTGCTGAGGTACGTTAACAGTTACGTTGTAAGTGTAGGTCTGTGGAACCTGACGATTCAGAGTCACTGTGTAAGGGACCTGAGTCGAAACCTGGTTAGGAACCCATACGCGACGATTGACTGTCATGTATGTTGGGCCACAAGAACCGTATGCAGGAGCAGCTGCTACTGCACCACCACAACCGCCAGATGCACAACCGCAGCTGCTTGTTCCACAGCTACGACGAGCGCGACATCCGCAACCGCCGAGCAGCTTTCCGCCGCATCCGCCGCCAAGTCCGCATCCGTAGCCACCGCCACCGTAAGCAGCACCGCCACCGTAAGAGCTTCCACCAACTGCAACAGTTGATGTCTGGCACTGCCAGCTACCGGCGTCACGAGTGACGGTTCGGTAACGAGTTTCGGTGTAAGGCTGGCAAACCATTTTGGTGCCAGTGCGTTGCTGAGTGGTAGGAACCATTACAGTGTAAGTCTGTGGAACCTGTGTTGTCACAGGAACGCAAACTGTGTAGTTCTGAGCAACTTGCTCAGTGTAAGGAACCTGAACCTGGTACGTCTGAGTAGTTGTCTCAGTGTAAGGAACCTGAACTGTGTAGTTCTGAGTGATGTTCTCTGTGTAAGGAACACAAACAGTGTAGTTCTGAGCGACTTGCTCAGTGTAAGGAACGCTTACCTGATACGACTGAGTGACGTTCTCTGTGTAAGGGACATTGACTGTGTACTCACGAGTCTTTGTCTCTGTGTAAGGAACGCTGACAGTGTAAGTCTGAGTCATTGTCTCAGTGTAAGGAACCTGAACTGTGTAGTTCTGGGCAACTTGCTCAGTGTAAGGAACGCTGACCTGGTAAGTTTCAGTACGTGTTCGCTTAACAGGGATCTGAACTGTGTAAGTCTGTGCGACTTGCTCAGTGTAAGGG
>CAYXWX010000109.1:0-14529 GCA_964468915.1 uncultured Pirellulaceae bacterium | reverse complement strand
ATCCAGGGCGAGCGTGTTGGCTCCGGAGGAGTCTTCGTCAGTAGCTCGGGGTGGGAGCCCCGAGTTTAAATAACCTTGGTCCGGTCGCCCCGGATGGGGCCGTCGTCTCGGATCTTCAAAGCCACAAAATTCCCGGAAGAACCATTTTTTTAACGGCATCCATGGAAGACAAAAAGCTCACAATCCGCGACGCGAACAACAGCGATCTGGCTGCCGTGCATGGGTTTTTGCAGCCGTTTATGGATTCGCAACAACTATTGCAACGGACGTCTATCGAGCTTGAATTGCTTCTGAAACACGCCTTCGTTGCGTTAAAAAATGACGACGACGTTGCCGATGGTAAACTTTCCATCGTGGGTTTCGTCGCGTTGGAGATCTACTCGAAAAAACTGGCTGAGATCCAGTGTCTTGCGGTTGCTGAGCAGTTTCGCCGTCAGGGCGTGGGACGCGAACTCGTGCAGCGTTGCGTTCAACGAGCCACGGATGAAAAAGTAAAAGAGTTGCTAGCGATTTCCAACTCAGAGGACATGCTGATGGCGTGCGGCTTCGACTACGCGCTGCCCAACCAAAAACGAGCGTTCTTCCTGCAGCCCGGCGTCGATGTGGAAGCGGATGAATAAGTTCCTTCAGTTTGCCCCGAAGACAATCAGGTAACCCAGCCCGAAAATCCCCGCGTCAACGATCAAGTGACTGACCCACGGGATGCTAAGGCCGTTGCTCCGCCGGAACAACCAGGCCCAGACGACGCCACCGAAGCCAACGCAAAGTGAGAAAATCCAAGTCAATGGCGACGCCCATCCGAAAAAAACAGCCAACAGAATCACGTGATGAGCCGCGAACCCAAGGCTGGAAATCAAGTTGGCTTTAAGTTCGGTCGTTAGAGAATTCAGGCGATCGAACACAAACCATCGCCAATAGTATTCTTCCAGGAACGAGTGGCAGACCGCATAAAACACACCCAAAGCCAAAAACTTCAGGGGCGAGTTCAGGTTCATGCCGGCGACTTTCTGGTTCACTTTTTGAGTCACAGTACCGGCGATCTCGCTACCAGACAGGAAGATGTACCACGCAATCAGCATCGACATCACGACCAGAAAACCAAATGCGATGCCAACAATCCAGAACCTGCGTTTGTGTTCAGCGGGCGGGTCGTGTTCTTTGAGCCGAGCAAATTTTTCTCGATGGAAAAGCCAGACAAAAAAGGCAGGAAAGCCAAACTGAATCGTTTTTCCAATCGCGTACGCGGTTTGCTGCATCACAGCTTCCGCGTTCGCCAGCAGCACGAAGTAGATCAGCGTCACCACGGTCGGCAGAGCAATCGCAAAAATAATGGCCGCGAGGTCAGTCCAGATACGATGATTGGGCTGCTTGTCATTCATCGTTCAGATCCTGATTGATTGCCGAGTCCAGTTTCTGAAATGCATGGAGAACCTGGCCGATCGTTCTGTCGTCAGATTGCAGGATCGGGTGATGAAGGAGCACCGTTTGCGCGGCAGCGATCCTCGCATGATCCAGCGATCCGGACTTGCGACATCGTCGCTCGGATCGGTTTGCGAACCCGCGAAATCCACTACCAACCGGAAGGCCTTCCGCTTGAGCAGCATGCAACCACTGCTCACGTGACCATCGATCGGTTTTTAAAATGAAAGGAACTTTGAAAAAAGCAGGAGTCACGACGTTCGTACGGACTTTTTGATTCATGCCTGACAACGACTGCATGGTTTCGACTGATTTCAGCAATCGAAACGCATTTTGATTTCGTTCACCGTTCAAGTTATCCAGTTGATCAATTTGAGGGCCAAGTACAATTGCCTGCAATTGAGAAAGAGGCCAGGTCTCATTCCCTCGATCGTTCGCAATTTTCATTCGCTGGGCAATCCGCGGGTCGCTTGTCAGCACTGCCCCACCCCGCCCTGCTGACAACAGTTTGCTACCACCAAAACTCAAAGCGGACGCGTCCCCGAAAGCGCCCAGCGGTCGGTCGTCCAGGCGAGCCCCCGGAGCTTGACAGACATCTTCTACAATACGAACATCGGCACGCCCGATCTTGGCCAGCCGTCGACGCAACAATGGAATGTCGGCGACCTGTCCATGCAAATGAGAAACAAGAACCGCTGTCGTCTTGGGTGACAACGCCGCTTCGATCAGATCAACGTCCAGCACCCAGCCGTCAGCGACCACATCCACCAGCACCGGCGTCGCTCCAACGGCCTCGATCGCGCGAAAGTTCCCTGGGAAGTCATAGGCGGCAACGATCACCTCGTCACCCGTTTTGACACCCACGCCCCGCAGGCTCAACTCGACCGCGACAGTACCGCTGCTACAACAGATGGCGTGGGACTGTTCAAACGCGTTGGCCAGTTGATCAATCAACGCGTCCAGCCATGGGCCGTGATAGGTTCCCCACGTGTCTTCGGCGAACGCTTGATCCATCGCTTTTCGAATAACTTCGTCAGCAATCGGCCATGCGGGCGGAGCTTGAGTAACAGCCGGTTTCCCACCATCGATCGCAAGCGTTAATTCGTGTGGACTGTTCAAGTGTGCCAATCTGGCTGACTGTCAGCCTGATTTATTCGTGATAAACTTTCCTCACACAAAGTTTAATCGATTCGAGCCGGACCAAACATGCTGAAGCCTATTCGTTTTCTGATGATTGGTGGTTTCCTCGGTGCTGGGAAGACGACCGCAATCGCTCGACTGGCCAGCCACTTCGTTGCTCAAGGCAAGAACGTTGCGTTGGTCACCAATGATCAGGCCTACGACCTCGTGGATACTCACACGCTTCGAGCGGGTGGCTTCAACGTGGGGGAAGTTCCGGGAGCCTGTTTTTGCTGTAAATTTGACGACCTCGTTGGAACGATTGGCGATCTTTCCGAAGACTCCGTTCCCGAGATTGTGATTGCTGAACCCGTAGGTAGTTGTACCGATCTGGTTGCAACCGTAATCGAACCGATGCAGGAATTGTTTGGTGATCGGTTTGAGCTTGGGCCTTTGGTTGTTTTGCTGAAGCCGGAACACGGGAGAAAGATTCTAGGGTCCAAGTCAGGTCGTGGATTTTCGCCAAAAGCGGAGTACATTTTTCTGAAACAGCTTGAGGAAGCGGACGCGATTGCGATCAACAAGGTTGACAAACTTTCATCGGAACAGCAGCAAGAGCTGTTAGGCAATCTGACCGAACGCTTTCCTGATTCTCCCGCATTCGGAATCAGTGCCAGAAATGGCGATGGTTTTGAGCAACTGATCGAAGCCGCATCGGGAATTCGAAAAAGTCGTGCCAAAGCGATGCCGATGGACTATGAGACCTATGCTGAAGGAGAAGCGGAGCTTGGCTGGCTCAACGGGCAGATCATGGCTTCGTCCGAACAAAAGTTTTCACTCGATGAAGTAACGCTGGCCATCGTCATCGAGATGTCAAAGCGTCTTGCGGACCATGACAGCGAGGTGGCTCATCTAAAGGTTCTTGGTCAAACGCTCAACGACAGTTCCGTCGCGAATATTGTTGGAGGGGACTCAAAAGCCGAATTGAGCCTCGCCAGCGAGATCAAGACGCAGAATGCGGAACTTCTGGTCAATGCGCGAGTCGCTGCAGATCCTCAGTTGCTGGAGTCGATCGTGCACGCTTCGGCCGAATCGGTTCAACAGCGGCTTTCGGTTCTCTTGAAGGTCGGCAATATCCAACGTTTTCGGCCCGCACCGCCTCAGCCGACTCACGGTAGATCGTGATAGCATTGGATGCTGGCAGGTTAACAATCGGTTGACGTTCAGCACGAGATTCAGGTACTTCATACCGCCCGAATTGCGCGCTTGATTCTGCGACAAACGCAGATTGTTGCGCGATATCAAATGTTTGCCGGTGAAGATGATTGACGGCGGTTTCCAATACGAATTTGAGTGCGATCGGACTGACTGTTCGCGCTGGATCGTTATCGCGCTGTTGGGATTGATCAGTCTTTCCGCCGGGTGTCGTTTGACGGCCGAACAGGCCATTCGGAAAGTGGCGACCGTCGCCAGTTGGGGACCCGGAGACGTGATTGATGTCACCCCACGCAAGTCGCCTGTCGCATTGCCAACAACAAACTGGTTTGCCAAAGCGCCCAAACCATCGCCACGGACCGAGCAGTTGCTGCGAAAGTTCAATGTGCTGGACCAATACCGCAGCGATCCGGATTCCGTGATCGCGTGGCTTCAAAAACTTGCTTCACAGTCACCCGTGATGCAGGAAGTTCACGCCCTTGCTGAATTGGCTCAGCAGCAGGCCCGATGGTCGTTGCAACGAGGCAACCGCAGTCGAGCAATTCGTCTGTACTCCATCGCGCTGCAGCATTCGTATCAGTTTTTGTTCGCGCCTCAACTGGATGTGGAACGCAACGCGTACGACCCTCAGTTTCGCAGTATGTGTGACATTTACAATCAATCTCTCGAGTCAATGCTGCGTGTTGTGTGCACGGATGGCACGTTCGTACCCGGGCAATCGATGGTTGTCAAAGACGACGAACTGGATATCGAGTTCGAGGTCAGGATTCAGGGTCGCTGGGAAAACGAACAGTTTGAGAAATTTGAGTTGGTCGGAGACTATCAGACTCGAGGATTTGAAAATCAGTACCAAACGTACGGATTGGGCGTGCCTTTGATTGCGGTGCGCAAACAGCAGGCTGCCGACACACCTGTCGAGAAATATTATCCTCCTGACCTGACGTTGGCGATGACGGCCTTCTGCCATTTCGAAACGTCCGTCCCGGAACACAATCCGTTGTTCAATGATCCAACGGCAATTCGCAAACACCGCGCGGTTTTGACTCTGTATGACCCGCTGGAGAATCCCACGATCAAGGCGCATGCAAAAACGGTCCCTCTGCAAAGCGACACAACGACGCCGCTTGCTTATCATCTGGACGACCCGCTACTCAGCACGTCCGTGTTGGCGACTGCATCTTTGTTGAACGCGGAAACGACGGCAAAGTTCCACGGAATGTATATGCTTGAGCCGTACGATCCGAATAAAATTCCGGTGGTCATGGTCCATGGTCTCTGGTCGAGCCCCGTGACCTGGGCGCACATGTTCAATGATCTGCGAGCCAACACGGATATCCGAAAGAACTACCAGTTCTGGTTTTATAGTTACTCGACCGCTCAGCCATTCTGGGTTTCAGCGATGCGAATGCGGCAGGACCTGACGCGGATCAGGCAGGAGCTGGACCCGCGAGGAAAGTCAGTGTCTCTGGACCAGATGGTGCTGGTTGGGCATAGCATGGGGGGACTGATTTCCAAGATGCAGACCATCAAAAGTGATGATCGGTTCTGGCAGCATGTCAGTTCAGTGCCTATCAGCTCACTTGAAGGGGATCGAGAAACGTTGGATCGAGTAAGACGCGTGTTCTTCTTCGAACCGGTCACATCGGTGAAGCGAGTGATCACGATTGCCAGCCCGTTCAGCGGCAGCAAGTTCGCCAATGGCACCGCTCGCTGGTTCAGCCACAAATTTTTCACCTTGCCGTCATTCCAGACAACTGATTTCGAGAGGTTGATCGCGGACAACCCGAATGCGTTTGTTGACCCTGAGCTGCTGACAGCCAGAACGAGTGTCGATTCGCTGGCGGTCGATTCGCCCATGATTGGCGAGCTGCGGTCATCAAACATCGCAAACGGAGTCGCCTTCAATAACATCATTGGGCGATTACCGAATAAACCTGTGTTGGGCAAAGAGGTTCCCGGGAACAGTGACGGAGTCGTTTCGGTTGACAGTGCTCGATGCGAGCACAGCGAATCAGAGGTCTTCGTCCCTGCAGAGCATTCGAAGGTCCATCAGCACGCGGCATGTATCTACGAGGTGCAGCGGGTATTGTTGGCTAACCTTGCCAACTTGCGTCGAATCGAAGGCCGAATGATTCCTGAGATTCCATTAGCAGCCGGACAATTCCGGCAACAGATGCAGCCGGGCGCTCCACAGCAGGCGCCGGTTCGAATCGCAGAACAGGTTGAGCCAGCGGTGTCTGACCGAATGTCGTCACGTCGGCAGTAAGAAGCGACGTGGGAAGTTGTCTCGTTTAATTGAGTGTCGGCTTCTTTGAATGTCGGGCATCCATGCCCATCAGAGCTTCAGCGGGGAATCGGAAATCACTTGTTGACCGCAGACGCTCCTTTTTCGATTGCAATACGGTCTACGATTTGTTTAAGTCGATTGTGCTTCAGAACCTTTGGCAATCGACCTTGAAAGCGAATGGTTTCGCTGGTCGATTGGTTCGCGATTCGATTGGTCGGTCGATCAACCGCGAGCCTCGCTGAAGCAGTGGCATCTCTCTTGAACTGAACATGCTGCCGATGCTCTTGTTTTTCGGGGTCCGAATCAGATTCTGAACCGAACACAATTGTGAACTCGGTCGAATCATCCTGTTGATCATCTTGCGAGTCGGCTGCGGTCAGTTCACCACGTACGACTTTAATGTCACGAGGGGCGTCGATGCCCAGTCGCACGGTGTTGCCTCGACTTTTCAACACGGTGATTTTGATCTGATCACCGATTAGAACTTCCTGATTTTGTTTTCTTGAAAGAACCAACATTGATACACTCCTTTGTGAATTGATCGCGGCGGGTGTGAGAAACGTTTGGTCGTTGTTGCTTTCTACACACCGAAAACTTCTCAAGCCAAAACTGTCTTCGCTTGATGTAACCTTCTGTTTGCACCCTGCGTGCCATAACCGCGCCAGAGGACAGACAATTCACAAAAGTTTGGTTTTTCCCAGCAATTTCCTGCATCTTTCAAAGATGCTAGCGTAGTAAATTGAAAATGATGCAGGCCCGAACTGAAATAATTGCAGGGTCCAATCTGCAAAAATGGCGTTCAAAATTGCGGGACGCTTCGCTCGTCACCGGCTACAAGCAAGGGTGCCTTCGGGATCGTGCAACTTCAAAATTCACGCGTCGGTTTTTGATGTTGTGGGATCAGCTCTAAGAGTTAAGGCCGGTGCCATCGTTTGCTTTGCAATTGCCAGGAAGTGATCGAGCCCCATCTTACAGCGAGTTGCGCTTGGTCAGTTCGTCTCGCATTCGAGCTGCTGATTCGTAGTCTTCTTTCTCGATCGCGGCTTCGAGTCGTTCTTTGAGTGTTGGACCGACGTCATACTTGGTGCGTAAGCCTTCACGAAACTCGACCAGTCGTTCGACTAATTCGTCTTCTTCGAATTGTTCCTCCGCTTCGTATTCGACGAACAATTCACGAAGCTTCTCAAGGCCCGTGTTGACTTCCTCGATGGCCAACTCGACCGCGCCTTGATCGTCGAAGTCTTCGTCGTCCTCGTCGAGGCGTGACATGGCCGCGGCTTGCGTTCGGTGGTAGAGCACGAAGGGTCGGTATTGCTCGTGTGAAATGGTCCAATTTTCGTCAGGCGAGAACTTCTTGCAGAAATCCATCAAGCCCAGCGTGTGGTCCGCATCCTTGACTGCGTTGCCAAACTCTTTCAGCTGAAGCCAGCAGACGCGTCGATGGTAGAATTGCACAAACTCGCGATCAATTTCCAGGCAATCGTCATCGTCAAGCTCAAACGAGGTTGCTTCAAGGTCTGCTTTTTTCTTCAGAAAGTCGTAGTAACTATTTGCGTTGTTCGGACGAATTCCATCCGGGCGGCCTTCGGTCTCCAGTTGCAGGACGCCCATGTCGACTCGCATTTGCAAAACTTTTCGCTGGCTGGATTCGAGCATCCGCACGTTGATGTTCATGGGGTCGAACGGCCACTGCGCCAAGATCTCATCAATGATGTATTTGTTATCCATCTGGGAAATTCTCAAGTCGTCGATTGCGAAAGGTACGGTCAGCTTCGCGCGAAGCAGATTATAACACGGTCGGGAATTTGGTGCTTCCCTGGAATCGAGTTCTGGTTTCAAGAGGCTGAATGCAGATTCAATCGTCGAATCGGACATTTCGTCTTGCTGATTTTTTTTCTGATTTTCGTCGCTTTTGGTCCAGCCGTTTTCGGTTCGCCGCCTTGGATGGCTTGACCGGCTTCCGTTTTTTGGGTGCCGAGGCAATCGCAAGGATCAGCTGGCGAAGTTTCTCAAGTACATCAGAGATATTTCGAGGCTGGTCGCGGTACCGATGGCTCGTGAGAATCAGCGTGCCGTCTCGGCTGATACGATTTCCGTATCGAGCAAGAAATCGTTGCTTGACTGGTAACGGCAATGATGAGGTCGCGCGGACGTCCCATCGCAGGGTGACTTTCGAGTTCACCTTGTTTACGTTCTGGCCACCGGGGCCGGGCGAACGCGAGAACGACATCTGCAGTTCGGAGCGAGGGATGACGATCGAGTCGCTTACGCGTAGCATTTAAAAGTCGAGTGTTAAACGCGGAATCATTCAGGCGGTACGTTGATATCAATCACAGAGTCTATCGCGTGGCATTTCGTGTCCAATCAAAGATCTATCATAGCGAAACAAGGTTTGATCGTGTGCCTGATCGGGTTAATGGTGGCTTCCGTTGTCGCTGATGAACTCGAACACTCCAGCCGTTGGCCCGGATTCTTGGGTGAGAATCGTGACGGAAAGTCAACCGAAAGAGGGATTCGCCTCGACTGGACCGCTGGGCAGCTGCCAGTTGTCTGGAAGATCGATTCAGCTGACGGATACGGAATTGGTTCTGTTGCTGACGGTAAGTATTGTCATTTTGATTCCGTGAATGGATTGGCAAGACTTCGCTGCCTGAATGCCCACAGTGGTACGGAAGTCTGGCGTTTCGAGTACCCGTCAGACTATCAGGACATGTATGGCTATGACTCAGGTCCTCGTGCCAGTCCATTGATCGACGAGGATCGGTTGTACATCTATGGTGTGGAAGGAATGCTTCACTGCCTGAATGTCAAAACGGGCGAAAAGTTGTGGAGTGTCGATACGATCAAAAGGTTCGGAGTCGTTCAGAATTTCTTTGGCGTTGGTAGCTCGCCCATCATCCATGATAACTTGTTGCTGGTTATGGTTGGCGGGAGTCCGGAGGCATCGCAAGCCGTTCCGCCGGGAGCGCTGGATCGAGTGCAAAGTAACGGCAGTGGAGTTGTGGCATTCGATAAGGTTTCAGGAAAGATCGTTTACAAGACCATTGATGATCTGGCCAGTTATTCCTCAATCCAGTTGGTTGCTGGTCAGGGGCCAACGGTAGCCCTCGCGTGGATGCGAAATCGGTTGTACGGGTTCGAACCGGTCAGCGGGAAAGAACTGTTCCAGTTTCCATGGCGAAGCCGAAAGCTTGAAAGCGTCAACGCGATGACGCCCGTGGTCAATCAGGCTGGTGACGTGTTTATCAGTGATTGCTACGAAAAAGGTGGCGTGTTGATTCGCCTTGACGATTCCGGCCAACCAGAAATCAAATGGAGCGATAGCGGAAAACGTGATAAATCCATGACGACTCACTGGAACACGCCGGTATTGATTAAGGGTCACTTATATGGATGTAGTGGGCGGCATTCGTCCGGGGCCGAGCTTCGTTGCGTTGACTTAAACACAGGCGCGGTGCGTTGGAGCAAGAGTGGGCTCGGCCGAACAACGGCGACCGCGGTTGACGGTTACCTGGTCGTGTTGGGCGAACGAGGAGACTTGCGTTTGGTGAAGGCAAGCCCGAATCGGTACGAAGAAGTCACTCGATGGGAGTGCAAGAAACGAGATGAGTGTTTGGAGTACCCGGCCTGGGCGGCGCCGATCGTTGCCGACGGTCGCATGTATGTTCGCGGAAAGAATCAGCTGATCTGCTTTCAGCTCTCAAAGAAACCTGTTAACAAAACAGCTGACTAACGCTACTTGCGCGATCGAAGCTGGGCAGCTGAATTTGGCTGTCTGGCTGGAGTCTCGGTCGACTTGCACTTTGCCGGCAATTGACCATGGACGTAATCGTACGAGTGGTCCAGCCGATCGAAATAATCGATTTCCTCAACACCGGCGCCGTGAATTTCCAATTCGATGGGGCCGTTGTAGCCTGCAACATCCAGCTCGTTGATCCATCGGTCGATGTCGACGTTGCCTTGCCCGGGAAGCAGTCTTTTCTCTTCTGCGTTGGATGGCTCATCCCGATCAGCCAGTTGTAAAAGTTCGATTCGGTCGGCGAATTGTTTCACACGGTCCAGCGTCGGTTGATTCAGGCCGGCATGGTACAGGTCAAGGACCACGCCAAGTTGATCTGCAGGGAAGGTCTCAAGCAAACGATTGATCTGAGTGAACGAATGTACGAAGGTCCAAGGCGATTCGACGAACCCGGGAATCAATTCAATTGCAAGTTTGACACCATAGTCTTCGGCAACCGGCAGGAGCTGAGACAATGCAGATTCGAGCAGGCGGAAGGCGTGCGAGTTGGTGTGGTTGTTTCGGCCACCGGGATGAACGAGTAAACATCCCGCGCCCAATTTGCTGGCCAGAGAGATCGCTTCACAGGCGTCTTCCACCGCTTCGACGTAGCTGCGGCCATCGCTTCCGGTGAACCCGCCGGCCCAACTGAGGCTGGACACGTTCATTTTGGTTTCATAGATCAGATCGATGGCTTCTCGATGACCAAAATCATCAATTTTTCGTCGCCAGATTCCAATTGAGTCGAACCCGAGGGCTTGATAGCGGAGCAAATCTTCTTCGAACGTCCAGTAACATGTCGAGAACTGACTGACCGAAATCTGCCGCATAGTGACGCTCCAGGAGATCAAGAAGTCAATCGGTTTGTGGACCGATTTGTTGACAGCCGAAGAGTATGCCCCTGAACTGGTCGCATGTAAACCTGACTTTTAAAAAATCTGACGGATACATTTTTGCCGAGCCCTCTTGACTGTTCAGAATCGAGTCTCACGACGACCGAGGTGCCAAGCTTTGTTGCTCAAACAAAGAATGAAGCAGGCCGAAGCGGCGTCATGCAGCGAAGGAAACGCGTGGAGCTTTCGACCACGAATGCGTGAGCCAGTCTCTCCTAGGTAACGTTGAAAACGGCAATCAATCAGCGGCAGGCCGATGCTCGGACGCGTCCTGAAAGTCGCTTTCTTCAGCAATCTTTTTTAAACGAATTTGCGCAACCGCCTGAGGTGTTGATTTTCTCGGTAGTGTTGATTTTCTGTTGCGCAGGGTTTGATTGGTGATCGAAGTGTTTACCCGAAGTGCTATCACGCATTGCCAGCAGGTCTGCAGAGTTTTTGTTTGTTCTCGCAAGCCGTCAGCCGTAAGATAATCTCTATGTTAATTCCAGTTGTGTACTGGAAGGCAACGCGGTCCGACGGTTGACCGCGAGTGCAGTTTTCCGGCTACCGATTGATGGATTGATACAACTCACGCTCTTCTTTGCCTGCTCCTTGATCATTCTGCTTTGAACTTGTGGTGAAGTTAAAACGCCCGGAGTGACATTACAAACAAGGAGTGGAATCATGACGCTGTTAAAGCGACAGGTAAACAGGCTCGATGGAAAGAGCGCAGATCGTTTGGATTTTGAGCTGCAATCTCTAGTTAATGGCTACCTGATTGATCGAGACCCCTACGCGTTTCGTTCGCTTCAAGTGGACGTGGACCATGGAACGGTCACGCTGTCTGGGCAAGTGCGAACGTACTACGAAAAGCAGATTGCCCTGTCTTGTGCTAATCTGGCAGGTGTGCTGAATCTTGTTGATCATTTGGCCGTGCCCGAATGGGAAGTTCAGGACAACGAGTATCCGTTCACGCTGTGAAGGATGCGCTAGGCCAGTCCAGAGAACTTCTGACAAACGAGTGGTCCAGCAGATCTGAAATGAGCGATCGTGGAAAGACTGTCCGCCGAACCTGTTGGTGTGAAAGCATGACTCGAACTGGTCAATTCAGCTTGGCCGGACCACTAACGAATCGATGGCCAGGCAGCTTTTGCCGTTGATGAAATGTTCTGTTGAGTTTGTTTCAGCCACTGGGTGGCGGCGACGGCGTCGGTGTCAAGTGTTCGCAACGCTTGATCAATTTGACCAGTCAGGTCAACGATTTGTCGCTCCGTCGTGCTTTTCAACCGCTGTTGTTGCGTTGCAACACGCTGACGCTGAATGTCCGAACTGACTTCATTCATCGATTGAGCGAACCGCGCTCCCAGGTCGCTTTCAAGGTTCATGGTGTAGTCGCTCATGGTGCCCGAGAGTGAAATTCGCGTTTCAAACTGATCGCAGGCGCTCAGTTCCTGATTCAGACGGAGCGCCATTTCGGTGCCTCCTGCAAGCGAGTGCAATTGGTCAACGTGCAACGAAACGTTCGAGTGTCGAAAGACCAGATCACCCGCCAGCGATTCGCCGATTGCTTTCAATCGCACGTCAGCCTGCAGCTTGATGTTGGGGCCGACCGTGATCAGAACACTGCGGTTGCTTCCAAGTGGGCTTTGTACGATTTGCAAATCGGGACAGCGAACCTCCAGGGTGTCGGTCGGAGAGCCATTGCGACGATCAAGTTCGCAGTTGACCACAAAATGATTTTTACCCTGCGCTCGCAAATCGAACGAGGTAGGTTCGGTATGAAACTTTGGCTGGCTGCTCAGGTGTTTCAGTTTTCCGGCAAAATTCAGGAACTGTCCAGCAAAGTGTCCAGCACCTTCAATCTCCAAATCTTCGACCAGGAAGTCGGGTTGAACTGTCTTTCCGTCGAGCGGTGGGATGGCAACATTGACACCACGCCCCGGCAAGGGCCGAAAGTCACGCTCGAAGTCGGGAACCGAGTTGCGGAACCAGCGGAACCACCGAATGATCTCGTCAACGCGTTCTCGTTGGGATCGAGCAAGCAGCAATTGAGTGATGGTTTCGCCGTCAAAAGACTGGATGCTGGCCAGTTGCTCAATGGCGAGTCTGTCAGCCCGCTGGGCGGCGGTCAGTTTCACCTTGTCCGCGTCTGCCTGGGAACGCATTGCCTCCAGTTTGTTCCGGAACGTTGACATTTGTTTCAGCAATGTCTTCAGCTGAGACGAAGCATCGTCAAAATCCTGACGGAGTGGGTTGGAATCCTGTTTGCCGAAGGACTCCTTCAACCGTTCAATCTGCTCGTTGATCTGTTGAACATTTTGCTTTGCTTCAGCCAATCTTGGTGCCCAGTCCGCCGCAAGTGTTTGAACGGCTTCCGAGGACTGCAGTTTTGGGGAATCGTTGGTCACGATCTGTTCCTGCAAACTGTCCAGCCAGCGAGATTCAGGTTCACTGAGTTCGAACTCTGTTTCCCTTTGGTCCACCTGCGGAGACGCAAGCAGCGGACTGTCAGAATCAGTTTGGAGCGGAGTTGGCGCTGTGGCGGCACTGCCGGCTGGCAGCTGTCCGGAACTGGTCCGAGGCGAGCCGAATCGCAGATCGCTGGTTCGACCTCCGGTGATTTTGATTTTTCGTCGGAGCAAAGATGTGAGGTCGACGTCCAGATAAGCCATGTCTGCCTGGAAAAGATTGAGATCTGTGTTCCTTGGATCCGCAAACTGCAGCTCTTCCAGAAACACTTTGCCCTCGTCGAGATTCAGCCTCAGTTGCCCAACTTCAACTTTCGCTCCCGTGACGGCTTCCGCGTTGGCGATCAATGCCCTGCGCAGCAGCGAATCGGCGCTTAGCCAAACGGCCAGTCCGATCATGGCGATGATGATCAATCGCGGAATCAGGTACGTCCACCTTCTCATGGGTCGTTAACTTTCCTGCAAGGTTGGAGTGTGAACGATCGGATAGTCTTCTGTTGAGTCAGCGTATCGATCGATTTTCGAATCCCGTGAATCGCGGTAAGCTGTGTGCGCCGTAAGATAGGCTGGAATCAAAGCGAGAATTCCGATCGTGGTCATCCCCATGACGACCGTGTTCTCAAGCCGTGTCCATGCAAATCCAGGGACGTCCGACAATTGGGTCATCCAACTGAGCACGGTGTGGTTGCTCAGCACGATCCCTCCGATCGAGTGAGCCATTGGCGTCATTACCAAACTCAATAGACAGCCAACCACAATTGCCACCAGCGTAGCGCCGAGGTTGATTGGGATGATCAAGGCGAACAATCCCACGGCCCACGGTAAAAGTGAATCCTTGGGTAAAATGCCGATCATCAGACCCAACGAAACCCCAAGGCCAAATTGGGCTCGAACGTTTCCCCTGATGGATCTGAGGCCATGTGTCCTGGCTGTAGGGCTCATCGCATCCTTGCTCTGTGCTACTTGCTAACGCTTCGAATCTTTAATTGTCTTGCAAAAATCCAGCGATCGAGGCAGTGGATTTGAAGTTCGTTGCGAAACTCTTTTGTTTGTGCCACAGCCGTTTTAATTGCTTTATCGATCGCTGCTGCGAACACCCACATCCTGTGAGGCTCGTAGTCAATATTTTGCAACTGGGCGTTTTTAGCGAAACGAAATTTATGTGTCGATGCGAATTCCGCTCATGCTGGCAGGCCCCCGTTCGCTGGTTAGCTTTTTGTCGCCAGTTTACCTCAGTGTCCCCGGTCGAAGCATTGACGCTCGTCGATTAGCTGCATCGGTAATCTGTATTGCTTTTGAGCGGCTCGTGCTTTGTTTCAACTGAAGATTAGGGTTGACCGACCGAATCATCATTCCGTGAGCCTCAAAAGC
>CAYXWX010000108.1:0-14572 GCA_964468915.1 uncultured Pirellulaceae bacterium | reverse complement strand
AACATCGCTTTGCGCAGCTCTGATTCAAACGAATCGCTGGTGTCGATCACGCTCCGGAATTCTTCTCGATCAAGAACGTAACAAGTCGTCGGCTCAGTCGCCACGACCGTTGCGTTACGCGGCTGATCCTCAATCAGAGCGACTTCACCGAAATGGCTTCCAGTCCCAAGTTGGTTAATCGTTTCGTCCTTGCCCGTGGCTGGATTGGTCCGAACGATCGCGACGTTCCCATCTGCGACAACGAAAAACTCACGCCCCTCTTCGCCCTGACGAACGATCGTTTCATCGGCGGCATAAGGTCGGATCTCGACATTGTTGGCAACGTCTGTCAGCGTCCGTGGAGTCAGTTCGGCGAAGATCTGAGTTGCTTGCAGGAAAGCGCAGATCTTTTCGGTTTGCTTTACATCCGAATCGTTTTTAATGTGGCCCGCGACCATGTTAATAATTCGATCAGCAACGTCCAGAATTCGATTGTCGTGAGTCACGATCAGTACGGTGCACCCATCCCTGTCCGCCATCTCCCGAAGCAGCGTCACAGCTTCACGACCGGATTCTTCATCGAGTGCTGCCGTTGGTTCGTCTGCCAAAACAATGCGAGGATTATGGATCAGCCCTCGCGCGATAGCGACTCGTTGCTTCTGGCCGCCAGACAGTGATTTCGGTTTGTAATGAATTCGTTCGCCCAGCCCCAACCGAGTCAACATCTGCTCAATCCTCGGTTTGACGACCGAGTTCTTCATTCCCGCCAGCTCCGTTGCCATTTTCACGTTCTGGTAAGCGGTAAGTGATCCGAACAGGTTGTGAGCCTGAAAGATGAAGCCGATCTTCTTGCGAACTTCGGTCAGTCCTGCCTGAGACATCCCGTTCAATTCCTGCCCCAGAATCTTCAAGCTACCGTCCTGGACCGTGCGCAGCGTTCCAATCAGTGTTAACAACGTGGTTTTTCCGGACCCCGATGGTCCCGTCATGATCACAATCTCACCCGGTCGGACATTCAGTACGTTGTCGAACAAGGCCTGCGTTTTCGAATCACCGGTACCAAAATAATGGTTCAGTTGATTGACCTGGATGACGGGAGGCTGGTTGGAGAAGTCTCTCATGGTCATGTTTCACAAAGTTGTTTCACGAGGATCTAAAACAGGCTGGCCGGATCGGCCGACAATAGTTTTCGCAGTGCAATGATCGCGCTGGTGACACACATCAGGACCGTCAGCCCAAGCACGACGGATGCTCTGGGCACATTCAGGAACATCAAAAGTCCTGTGCCCCAGTTTACCAGGCCAAATGCGAATAGAGCGATCAGCAGCCCGGGCACGAACGAGACGATGCTCAAAACCAGCGCCTGACATATCACGACCGTTGCGAAAAAACTGGTCGGATATCCCATCGCTTTCAGTGTGGCGAACTCACCCATGTGGTCCGATATATCCGTTGCCAACACCTGGTAACAGATGATCAGACCGACGACAAAACCGATCAAGGTTCCAACTCGGAAAATCAAGCCGATGGGTGTGTTCTTGCCCCAGAAGTTTCGCTCGGAATTCAAAAAATCCGGGCGAGTCTGAACGATCACATTGTCGCCCAGCATGGACTGCAAACGATTGGCCACGGTTGTTGGTTCCGACTTTGAATCGCATCGAACCACGCCGTAGTCGACTTTCGATAACGGATCACCGTTGCCTCGCAAATCAAAGTAGTGGGCGAAGTTCTGGGGCGTCATTGCCAACGTCCCATCGTTGGAGAAGTTGATTCCAGTTTCAAACAGATCAACTAACTCGACCTTTTTACCCAACAGCTCTCCAAATCGATCAGCTTCCAGTTGTTCTCTGGTACGGGGCAACTTGAACATGCTCTTGCTTTTCACGTCTGCGGCTGCGGTCGACGCCCGATTCAGATCTGACGAAGGGTGATTCAGCCCAAAGCCATGAAACAGTTCATGTGTCGGGTCAAAGCCAAGGACACGAATTTTTCGTTTGGGCGATCCTGCGCGATGCCACTCGGACATCACGTTTTCTATGTAAAGAGGTTCGGCAGCAGAAACTCCCTTGCACGATCGAGCGGTAATCACGTTCTGCAAGGGCATCTGTTGACCGCTTGAGAGCATGAAACGTGACTTGGTTCGAATCACGATGTCGGCCGATATTTTCTCTTCCATGATTCGAACGTTACTGTCGAACAATGCGTTGCGAAAACCGGTCTGCATGAACATCAGCACCACGGCGAACGTCACGCCGGAACAACGAACAAAAAGTCGTTGCCAGTTGGCGGTCGTGTTGGACCACGCAAGTTTTGCGGCCAATAGCAGGTGCATGATTCACTAAAACAGATCTGCAGGATCTGCCCTCCGGAGCTTCTGCATGGCAATGGAACCGGACAACCCGCACATGGTGATGGTGGACAGGAACACGATAATCTGCCGACTGATTGTCATCGTGATCGGGAGGTTGGCAGCTTTGCCAACCAGTTGGTAAAGAAGGAGTGAGACGACGAACGCCACCAGATAACTGATGACGCCCAGAATCACTGCCTGCTCCAGAACGACTCGAGACAAATAGCTGTTTTTGTAACCCATCGCTTTGAGTGTCGCGTATTCACCGATCTGTTTCGTGATGTCGGATGACAGCACAATGTAGACAACGATCGCTCCCACGATCATTGCCACGACCACACCCGCAATAAAGATGAAGCCAATCGGCGTGTTCGTCACCCAGTGCATGATTTCGATCCTGACGACTTCGTCACGAGTCAGGATTTCCACGGGAGGCGGCATCGTCGAGGAGAAGCCGAGTGTTTGATAGATCTTATCTCGGGCCGCTTTGGGGTTTCGTGCTGCTGATTCATTTAACGTGACCAGCCCTAGCGTAACATCATCTTCGTTGTAGTTTGGAAAAAGGTCGCGGTAATCGTTTTCATGGATGAATGCGGCGCCGTTGGCTGCCAGTCCGGTTCCAAGCTCAAAGAGCCCCGCGATCTTGCATGCTTTCTGGTTCAATTCAATTTCCAGCCCAATGTTGGTGTCGTTGAATCGCTTTCGATTTGCGGCACCGAGGAACTGGGGGCGCGACTTCTTGTCAACCAGGATCGCTTTCGGGAAACTCAGTTTCGATAGATCTGGAAGCGTTACCGAATCTTTCCCGGGAATGAATGTCTGGCCAACCGGGCTGACGCCCATAATCAACATGCCTCGCTGAACAGATTTTTCAGCGTAGTTCCATTTGGCAAGACTGATGTGATAAGGCTGCGTCGAAACGACCGACGGATCACTTTCAATCTGATTCAACCACGAATCTGAAAACTTGTTTGCATCGCAGAAGTGGTAGTAGTTGGGCGATCGAGCGATGAGGTCGAACTTCAAGTTGTTGTAAAAGAGTACGGCGGTATCGAGAACCGCTCCAAGAAAACCCAGCTGCATGAAAATCAGCGTGACCGCAATGCTGATTCCGCTGATTGAAAGCACGGTCCGCAAGCCGCCATCGCGAAGATTGTGAATGGAAAGCGGAGTTGCCATACGCTAGTGCCAGTTTTGTCGGTGGGTGGTCGATCTTGGGCGAAAGGTGGAATGTTCAGCTGGAGAGTGATCGCAGGTAGCGACTCGGGCATTTCACTTTTGTTCTCCGGATCGTTCTTCTGTGTTGCCGTTCGTGTCGAGTGTGATTTCCACATCGACCTGCAAATTGACCAATCCGGCGGCTGCTTCTGAATCATCAAGGCGAATCGTTACATTGCCCGTACGGCGGTCAACTTTGGCGAATGGGTTTGGGTCCGTTAACGATGGAGCACCGATCATGACTCCCTTGCGAACGACGGTTCCAGTAAGTGGTTTTGTTATCGCGGGTGACGTGATTGTCGCTTGAATTTGGCGGTCGGTTTCCAACTTGATCCGGTGCAGAAACTGGTCGCTGACTTCCGCGATGCAATGCATTTCAGTCGTGTCACCAAGGACCATCACAGGTTTGCTTGTCACCGAGTCACCTTCTCTGACGATGATGTCAAGAATTCGTGCATTTGGAATCGGAGATTTCAGCTCGGTCATTTCCCATGCGGCTGTTGCCAGTTCGACCGCCGCGTTCAGTGAGTCCAGCGGAAGTGCTTTCGTGGCATTCTTCAATCCATTCTCGACGGCATTCAGATTGTTTTCGGCGACAACACGAGCCCGCGCTGCACTGCTTCGGGCCTGCTCAACAGCCAGTTCAGCCTGTTCGATTTGAAGTTCCAGTTGAGCAACGATCAGTTCCTGTTTTTCAAGATCCGTTTGATTCAGCAGCGGAGAAGTCGTCGGATTGGATTTGATCTGTTGCAGTTTCGTCAACATCGCGCGATTTGACTCCAATTGCCGTTCGAGAAGCTTGATTTTTTGTTCTTCCATTCCTATTTTTTCAGCCGCTGCTTTGGCTTCTTCGACGGCCAGTTTTGCAGAACTCAGTTTGAACTGAGCTTGTTCTTTTTCCAGATCCGCTTTTTTGATGGCATCGGAACGTCGAGCTTTGGCCAGCATCAATTCTCGTTGGCGGACTTCACGTCCTTGTAATGTCGCCAGGACTTCGCCCTGCAAAACTTGTTCACCTACCGATTTGTCGGTCAATTCGGAAACCTGCGAACCGACGGGAGCAACAATTTGAATCAAGCCTGTTGCAGGAACCAGTTTACCCTGGCACCGGATGGTCGACGCAACATTTGATTTCGTGGGTTCGTTAGAACTTGCGGATTGAAGATCAGTCTCAGTGCTGTTGTGGGCTTGATCCAGATCAGTCGAAGTTTTGGCAGACCCTCCGTACCACCCGAGAAACGCAACGGCGGTCAGAGCTAAAATCAAGAGAACGACACGCATGTTCAGGCTCAGGTTGGGTAAAGCGAAATGGCAGAAATTGGCAGGAGCAGCCTCCAGGCATTACCAGCCTAATCCGACAAAATGAAGCTTGCGGTCGTAACCGGATGGATACCACAACATTTTTAACAACTCGTCGCCGGACCTGTTTTGTTGCGCGGTGGAATTGTTACAACCCGAACCAGCGGTAGCGTTGGTGCGTCAGTCAATTATGGACAGCTGGAACAAGCCAGAGAGTAGCCGCAAGATTGCCCCAGCAAACCCTGAGCCTGTTGCAGCTTGACTCGAGCGATCTCGAACTCAATGGCCGCCTCAATTCGCTCGGATCGAGCCTGCTGTAGCTCAACCCAGTTCTCGTTCAGCTTCAGATAGGCGTCGGTAGCGTCGATCTTCCGACCCGCCTCGATCAAGTCAGCTTGCTTTTGAAGTCGTTGAACGTCAGCGTTGATGATCGCCAGTTTCTCAAACGCAGTTTGCATGTCAAGCATTGCCTTTGCGGCAGACAAACGAGCTTCGCGTTTACGAAGGTTAACGATCTTTTCAGCTTGGCTTCGACGGTGGCCGATTGTCGGATCGGGCTGTTCGGCGGCTTTGATCAATTCGATCAACTGACGCCGCAAGAGCAGTTTTCTGACTGGTTTTGTTTTCAACTGCTGTCCGATTCGGGCATCGAACATACCAAGCAATCGATAGAGTCCCTCGCCGTCGCAACGATTGGAGATAACGGATTCGGTGGCAATGATGCCGGGGCGATTCGTTTCTGCCAGGGTTGTTTCGGCTAATACATCCAGATCGATTGGCATCGGATTGATGTCATGGACTGGTTTGAAAACGATAACCTCTTGCTCGCCTACGTTGATCAGCATGTTCAGCTGGTAAGTCAACTGTTGATGAGCAGCAGCGAGTTCTGATTCCATCCGATCGATTCGAAACCTGCCTTTTGCAATGGTGGTTTTGCCTTCGGCGGTTGCGAAGCCGGCTTCGTCAGCAGCCGCGACGGTGTCGTCAAGTTCGTTCAATCGTTTTCGAGATTCCTCAATGAGAGTCCGTTGCAGTGAGATCTGCGTGAGACCAAGGAACGCCTGAGCCGCTTTGCCTGCGGCAAGGTTACGTTGCTCCAGTGCTTCACCGTGCAGAACGACATCGATTCCGCGACCCCGCGCCTGAGGGCAATGACATGAGCAGGCTGACGAGTCACCGCATTCAGATTCGCTCATTTGATCGATTCGGCATCTTAAGAGATGGCGTTCTTGCTCGATTACCTCGGCCAACTCTGAGTTCTTCGCAGCCAGGCAAATGACCTCTTCGAGGGTAATTGCGACCGAATCGTCCGCAGCGACTTGGCTCAAGAGCGACCGTTTGGCTGATGAATAATCTGGCACAGAATCGAAGTTGGTCGTGACGCCCGCGCCATTCGGTTTGACCGCGACGGCCAACGGTTCAACTTCAGACAGATACGGTGGGCACTTCTCGCATGCCGGGCGGTCCAGCGAGCAGCATCCACACGTCAACCCAGCGAAGAGACCGAAGCAGATCAGGATGAAGTTCTGACGCAGGTGCATAGAAATAACGCTTGAGCGGCGATTTGAGTCCGCTGTCGTTATCGAAACATCCGTTGTGCGTGGATCAACGCTTAAAGCCGGAACGATCCGAATTCCAGCCCGACGAATGTTGCGATCGTCTCAGCCGGTAAAGTTTGTCACCGGCTGGGCTCCGCCTCAGCTCCGCTAGCATGCTTTAACGGTTATCTGCGTTCTCAGTCGAAGCATCATCATCAACTGCCCGTTCCGCGGCGTCAAACAAAGGCGTGCTCTTTTCAACCTTCGCTTTCGGTGTGGCGGCGGCTGCAGCGACGGCAAGATCGATCCCCATTCCTGAAAGCAACTGACCAACCTCGGCGTCTCGGCGGGCGTCCAGTGTCTCGATCGCAATCTCTGCTTCAACGGCCGTCTTTTTGAGGCTTTCCAGTTCCTCTTTTATCGAGCTGATCTGTTTCGTCAGTCGCTCGATTTTCTTTCGCGTGGCAACCAGAGCCGAATTTTGAGCAACTCGTTCCTTGTCAAACGCCTTCAGGATGCCGTCAACCGTTTTTGTTGCGGCGCTGTTTGACTTGGTACGTTTTGAGACCGCCGTTTTAGCTTGTGCCTTCGTACTTGCTGAAGATTTTCTGGTCTTTTTCTTTTTCGCAGTAGACGCGGACGATGAAACTGGAACGGACTTTTTTCTTGCCATCAGATTGAACTTTCAAAGGTGTTTGCTCAGGTTGTCCTGGCTGATTCGTGGCCTTAATTGTGGTTTCCACCAAGCCTGTTCGCAATACCTCAGGAATTGTCCCAAGATCCGCTCCCGATTTGTTGTCGGTAACAAAAAGTTGATATTCGTCCAACGGATTGCGTGTTTCGGCACGAGCGTCCGGTCGAGGTGTACGTTTTCACAAGTGAAAATACGGAATCTATTTCATGACACTACCTCAGTTCAATGTTCCGTTGTCGGAATCTCGGGGTCTGCGACGGATGCATCGACGAACCAGTATTTTAAGAAGAAATATAGTGTCGCAACGATTCCCCAGCTGAGTCCCAGGACTACACCAAGATCAAGTACGCCTCGCCAGGGCTGAGGAATAAACTGGAACAGGATAACCAAGGCGGTCACGCCCAGCAGCAAACAGCAAATCACAATTTTTCGCTTTTTCGTGGAATCGAAAAAACCCATGCAGAAGATCGGCGCCAGAATAGCGCGGACCAGAGTGGCGTGGTCTCGTAGATAGTAAGCGCGAGCGGCGACTCGAGGTGAATAACCTTTCTGGAAGCCTTTGTAGCCCTCGCTGTAGAGCATGAAAAACAACCATGGCACCATCACCGCGTAATGTGAAACATTGAGCGGATGAGCAAAACCCTCGCTCACCTGTCTGAACATTCGCATGACCGCAAAACCTAAAATCAGGCAAGCCCCCGCAACGCCCCAGATCGCGGCAACGTTTCCGATCCGGCGGTCCAAATAGTTTTTCACTGAATGTCTCGAATCTGTCAGGCAATGGGTGGAATGGAAAGGGTTCTCGTTTCCAGAGAATACGGACGATAAACTGGCCGGAACTGGTTAACAATCACTTGGAGCACAATCAATTGGAGCAAAACGTACTGTCATGGCCAACCGACATCAATTATTGCTGACAACATTCATTTGCTCCATCCTGGTTAGCACGATAGCCGGGCAAGAGACTACTCCGGTGGACGATTTCCGGTACCAAGCGGATTGGGATTCGATTCGTAGCCGCTACCAGTGCCCCAAATGGTTTCGCGACGCCAAGTTTGGCATCTTCGTATTCTGGGGGCCGGCTTCCGTGCCTCAGGTCGGTAACGACAAATACGGCCGTTGGATGTACGGTCAGAACAGATATGTGTCCAAAGGAGTCGACCATCGCGCTTACCACGAATCCCACTTCGGTCACCCGTCCAAGTTCGGATACAAAGATTTCTTCCCACAGTTCAAAATGGAAAAGTACGACCCGCAAAAGTGGGTTTCGCTGTTCGTTGAATCAGGAGCCAGGTACATTGTCCCCGTTGCCGAAATGCACGACGGCTATGCCATGTACGCTTCCACGCACACCCGTTGGAACGTGGTGGATGTCGGACCTGAGAAAGATGTGATGAGGCTGCTGGTGGATGAGGCTCGGTCAAACGATCTGAAAGTCGGACTGTCGTCTCACTTCGCGTGGAATCGCGAGTTCTACCCCAAGTGGGATCCGACGTTCGACACCAACGACTCTGAGTTCGAGGACTTATACGGGAAGAAGGTCGATCCGAAAGCGGCACCGACGCAGGAGTTTCTTGATCATTGGTGGGATCGAACAACGGATATCGTCGATCAGTACCAGCCCGACATTCTCTGGTTCGATTTTGGGCTCGACAAACCCGGCTTCGCACCAGTCCACAAGAAAATCATGGCTTACTACTACAACAAGGGTCTTGAGTGGTACAAAGGAGTCGTCTTCCAGGACAAAAACATGCGGTTCGATTCGTTTCCCGTCGACCTGATGGTGTTGGATATCGAACGTGGTCGGTTGAGTGAATCCAGCGAGCATCCGTGGCAAACCGACACGGCCGTCGGAAAGGTTTCGTGGACGTGGATCATTAACGAAAACTACAAGTCATCGGATTTTTTGATCGACGAATTGGTCGACATCGTCAGCAAGAACGGCAACCTGTTGCTTTCGGTGGGGCCGAAACCGGACGGAACCATCGGCGAAAATGAGGCTGGCATCCTGAAAGATTTCGGGGAGTGGTTGAAGCTGAATGGCGAAGCGATCTATGGGACTCGTCCGTGGAAAGTTTACGGTGAGGGTCCATCGAAGTTTGCTGAAGGAAAAACCGAGCATAAGAACAAACACCACACCGAATATAGCGACGTTGAATCGGTTGCGGCCGATATTCGCTTTACGACAAAAGACGACGCCGTGTATGCGACTTCGCTCGCCTGGCCGGAAGACGGAACGTTTCGTATCGAGTCGCTTTCCATGGGCAATCCACATGAATCGCGACCTGTTGCCTCCGTGGATTTCCTCAGTGCCGCTGACCCTGTCGAATGGGAGCAGACAAATGAAGCCCTCGTGATAAAAACGGATGGAAGCAAACCCTGTGAAGCGGCTTACTCGTTCAAAATAGGCTTTTCACAGGAATAGCCCGGATAGTTCAGCTGGAATGTAGGCCGAAACACGCGAACCATTGCCCTGCCGGAACTTCGGTCTCGGATTTGTTTCCGCCCAGAACAACAGACTGTTTTTGACAACTTTCTGGTTTGTAAAGTTACGGCAGTGTTTTCGAGACCTTTTTGCCGGCCTGCGAAATATCCGGGCTAGCGCTTTGTTCCAACTGAAGATTAGGGTTGACCGACCGAATCATCAATCCGTGAACCTCAAAAGCAAAAGATAAAACGAGTTCCTCCGCAAGAAACAACCCTGAAAATGAATCGGAACAAAGCGCTCGCGAACAGAACACGAACCGTTTCGAAAGCACGGGGGGACAAGCTGACGGGTGAACGTTTCTTGTTGTCTCCCGCAACTCAAATTGCAGATGGGTCGTCGTGAGATTCGTTAGAATTCTTTAATGAGAGGAACCTCTTGCGAAGTTCACTACCCGAAAACGTGGCTGCGGAAGAACCAACAGTCACTGAATCGTTTCGAGCCAATCCCATGCCTGACGGATTTTGTGGACGCCGTATTCCATGTAGGCCTGTCCGCATTCAATGACCTCGGGGAAATCGTCCGTGCAGCATTCGCAGCAGGTTTCGACTGGAATTGTGATGGTCTTTGGAACCATCCGGCAACGTTGAATCGGAACTCGGACCTGGACCTGATAGGGAACGCGTACGGTATAGGTGTGAACTCGTTTACGAGGTACTTTGCGAGGCACCATCTTGTACGTGATCTTGGATCGTTCTTGCGGGACATCCTCCCAATACAACCGAGTCCGAGTGAACGGGATGTCTCGATATTTGGTTTTGTAAACCGTTCGCGTTTTGACCTCGGGCACCATCACCGTGTACGCCCGCGTTTTGATGTCAGTCACGGTTTCCGTTTCTGTCCGATAACTGCGTCTTGTCCGGATCTCGGGAACCATTTCCGTCACGGTTTTGGTCACGATGTAAGGAACTTTACGTTTGACGTCCACGTATTCGGTCTTGGTGCGAATTTCAGGGACGTTAACGGTGTATTCGACCTCGCGGACGATCGGTTTCTCGTAGTATTCCGTTTCGTTGGTTTCCTTGTATGTCAATTCGGGAACGTCGACGGTGTATGTCTCTGTCTCTTTCTTTGGGATTCGAACAACATAATCCTCGGTGATTACTTCGAACTTTTTGTCGTCTGGAATCGTCATGGTGTACTCTTCCTCGACGATGTATGGAACTTTTCGGAGGTACCTTTGCTTGACCGTCCTGGTTTGTTCTTCAGGGATCTCGACGGTGTAAGGAATCCGTTTGGTTTTCACGTCATCAACAAACCTTGTGACCTGTCGCTTCTTTGAACGTACTTCTTCACGAAACGCTTTGACGGGAACCTGACGTTCTCGAGTTTCCTGACGATATTTTGTGACCTTGAACGATTTCGTTTTCGTCTCAGTACGGTAATCGTAAACAGTCACTTCGCCCGTGCGACGCTCCGTTCGATACTTCAACGTTGGAACCATCCGAGTTTTCGTTTCGGCACGAAAGACAATCTTTGGCACTTCGTATGGCACTTTCGATGTGACCGTGCGATACGATGTGTAAGGCACCTGTTGCGTCACCACGTTGGGGCACCATCTGTTTTTTCGAATGGTTTGCGTTCCCACGCAACAGGTTGGACAACCGCAGAGATCCTGTCCCAGCGTGCAAGTCGGAATATTCACGGTGCACGACTGCCAATAACCAAGGTCCCGCGTCACGTTTCGATACCTGGTTACAGGCACCTGACGACTGACCGTCCGGTACGCCGTCTGCATGATCTCCTGAGGAACCTTGACCTTGTAGGACTGGGCCGAATGCTCGACGTACGGGATCCTGGCGTTTAACGGCTTGATCACTCGACGCGGCACTTGAACCTTGACGGGATAGTTGACCTCAACGGTATCCTCGTAAGGAACGCTGACCGTGTAGACCTCATTTTTGCTGGCCGTGTAAGGAACCGAAACCTTGTACTGAACCTCTTCCACATCTGGCTGAGCCACCTGATTGACCTGAGTCTCTTCTCGGAAACGCGTCTCCTTGTCATAGGTGATGTAGGTTTCAGGAACGTCTCGGTAAGCGACTTCGGTCCGGTATTTGGTGACCTTCCGCAGCCCTTTCACTTTCTTATATTCCACGTAAGGTCGCTGAATGGTCCGCGTGCGTTTCTCATCGACGTAGCGAATCACCTCGCGTTCACGTTCTTCCTTCCGAGTTGTCATCACCGGCTTACGAACAATTTTATTTCGGGCGACTTTTTCATACGTGGTTACCAACCGCGTACGCTTCTGAGGAACCTGCACGACGTACCGGCGTTCGACCGGTTCCTGTTCGGTCACCTCACGATAACGAGTTTCTTCGACCTCTTTCTTGACGGGAACCATCACCGTGTATGCTTGTTCGATTGGCACCTTGTAAGATTCCTGACGATCGACTGATTCTTCACGTTGTTGAATCTTCGGCACCATTACCGTGTAGTTTTGCTGCTCCTGAACCTGATATTCTTCTTTGCGATTGATCGTGTACTTTTCGTAGCGAGGCTCTTTTACTTTGACGGTGTACTTTTCAATTTTTGCGACTCGATCCTGAACCGTCTGATAAACCGTGTAGGGTTTCTGCCGAGTCTCGGTGCGGTATCGCGTTTCAAGGACTGTTCGATAGTGAGTCTCCCAGCAGGGCACAAAAATCGTCTTTGTAATGCAGGTCGGTGTGCAGCAACCACCGCACTGGCACGATGAAGGATGACCCGTGATTGAAGGTTGAACCGTTGGCCCGGGCACGATCGTCGATGGATTCAACGAAGGGATGGCAAAGCCTGCCGAGGGTAAACTTGGAGCCGGGATTATCTGACTTCCTGACAAGTCCGGACCGATATTCGAAGACGGACCCAATCGAGCCGACTGCGACCAATCGCCGGCAGCAGATCCATTGTTCAAAGGCCACGAGGAACCGGACTGGTTCTCGAACGATGACGCTGGCCCCGGCAGAGGTAATTCACTTTGGCGAATTGCGGGCCGGTAGCGTGTCGTCCGCCGAGGAAATTGATCGTCGACCGAGGCTGAGCCAACCGATGGACCGCGTCGATTCTGACCCTGAGGACCCGCCGGAACTGACCTTGCGGCGGACGGCGTCGATCGTTCATCGGCTTTTGGCACGAACTGAAACGCAGCCAGCAGACCTGAAACGTTGGACGCCCGAACACGGCCACCATCAGCAACGTCAAATTTCTGCGCGGCCACGGCGACGGTCAGCAGGCAACAGCCTGCCAGACCCGCAACGAAAACGTGGTGGCGAAACTTCATAGATCGAGGCGCAAGCAAACGGTTTCGCCCAGGCGATTGGAAAATCTACCGGGCGACTGTCTACATTCAAGGAGAGGAATTTCAGGGTGTCAAAAACAGTACCGATCAGGATACTTGTGGCTCCCCGGATGAACAAGCATCACAAGGCAATTCCAACCCGGAATATCGTGTCCTTCAGGCCGAAAATTGCTGCTTGACGGCGGCCAGCAACGCATTGCCTCGGCCCGAGGACGCAACCAGCTGAAATTGACGCCGACTATCGTCAACATGCTCAATTCGCACGCTGATATCGACCTTCGGCAACAAATCCGCGATCCGCTGGGCCCACTCAACAACCAGCACCGCACCATCGGATACCAGTTCGTCCAGACCAAGCTCGTCAACCTCTTCCGGACTTTTGATCCGATAAGCATCCAGGTGAATTAGCGTCAGCCGCCCAGCGTGAGGCATCATGATGGTGAAGGTAGGGCTCACCACGTTGCCTGGCGAAACACCAAGACCGATCCCGATCCCCTGCGTCAATCGAGTCTTGCCCGTGCCCAGGGTGCCGTCCAGCCCGATCACTGTGCCGGGCTCGACTGCGGCTCCAATAGTTTGGCCGAGCCGATCCGTGTCGGCAAGTTCGCAGCTATCGAATTGAAATTTGCTTGAGTCAGGCATGAGGGAAGTAAAAGACTGATGTTCAGTGGTCGTAACCCTTGGGCTCGATTGCTTCGAGAGCCCCGTCAGCCTTGCGCGTCCAGAGCCCTTGCTGCGATACGAAAGTTCCGATGCGAGTCAACTGTCTGGCCACCGAATCGTTGGCGTCGAGGATCGAAATTTTGCTCTCGGGGATCGCGAGAATCAACCCAAAATCCTCACCGTCAAACAGCGCGTGATCGATAGCCTGTTGTTTCACCGCAAGGGCATCACTTGAATCGTGTACCGACTCGCGCGCCAGCTGAAAGGCGCCGTCGGCGATTGGTATTCTGTCGAGCGTAATTTCCGCTCCGCAACCGCTGGCGATGGCCATCGCGTTCAGGTCGCTGGCCAGGGAGTCGCTCGCGTCGGTCGCGGCTGCCACAACGTTCAGCTTGCCCAGTGCCGCTGCCAGCTCAACGGCGGGATCGAAGGTCAGATGATGGCCAAGAATACTTCCGCCAAACCTGCCAGAAACGAAGATCGCGTCGCCCGAGGACGCGCCGCTTATTCGCCACGCTGCATTTGCCGATTCGACTCCGCCGAGTACCGTCGCGCCAACGACAAGACCACCACTCCAGCAGTTCGTGTCTCCGCCAACCACGTGAACGTTGTATTGGTCCGCAAGTTGTTGAACGCCAAAGAAAAGGGATTTTGCCTGCTCAAGCGTAAAATCATCAGGCAGCAGCCAGTGCAACAAGATCGTTCTGGGCTTCGCTCCCATCGCGGCGATATCACTCAGGTTCACCGCCAGCGACTTACGTCCAATCAGCTCCAGCGAGTGTTCAGCCACCAGAAAATGAGTCCCCTGGGCAATCGTGTCCGTGCTGACCACGGCAGGGCAGGTCTGGCCCTGAATCACCGCAGCATCGTCACCAACACCCAGCAACACACTCGAGCTGGTTGAGTCGTCGATTTGCTGTCGCAACCAATCATGTAGTTCTCGTTCCACGCTTGCCATCGTAAGAGAATAACCGGTTTCCGATCCGGCAGATAGCGTTCCGCTTCGAGGGAGCTAGTGCTTTTTTCCAACTCGTTTTTAGGGTTGTTACTTGCGGAGGGTCTCGTT
>CAYXWX010000107.1:0-14583 GCA_964468915.1 uncultured Pirellulaceae bacterium | reverse complement strand
CCATGCTGACGCGTGGCCATGGCACCCAACCCGAAAACTGAGCTGCGATCGAATATTAGTGCTTTGTCTGACTTAAAACTTGGGGTTGGCACTTCATTTTGATTCGATTTGGGCAAGCTGTCCTCAAGAGCCAACCCCAAAATTCTGGTTTGACAAAGCATTAGTTTCGTTCATCGACGTGGAAGAAGATAAATAACGGCCCGATGGAGGGAAATGACGGCAAATCATCTCCACCAACCGCCTGAAATACAGGATCTGCCGGCAGATTCGTTTCAACCTGCAAAGTCTGATGAATTTCGCGGTGAGTCGCGTCTATTTGAGCGAGAGGTTATCAAGTGTAACTGTTTTGGGCCTACTCTTCGTTAAGCACCCGTGAAACTGGTTTAGCGTGACCACGCGTCTCGCTATTCTGATATTCGAGGACAACGATTGCTCCTGATCGGGTGAAAACCTCCCTCTGTTGAGCCCACCATGTCCCCCCTTCCACAAGGATACATTTGTTCCGAAAAGTACGGCAACGGTCGTATTTTGACGATCGATGACAACGCGGCCATTCACCAGGACTATCGAAAAGTTCTTTTGCAACGCGAAGCGAACGAACAACTGCGTGAAGCTGAAAGCGTTCTGTTCGATGACAGCCCTGCGCCGTGTTCGGCATCATCCGAACGGACAATCGAGTATCAAGTCGATTCCGCGTTTCAGGGTGAACAAGGACTGGAACTTGTAAAACGATCTTTGCAAGCCGGAACTCCATACGCCGTCGCATTTGTTGACGTTCGTATGCCGCCCGGTTGGGATGGGATTGAAACCGTTCAAAGAATCTGGGAAGTCGATCCTGATCTTCCCGTCGTGCTTTGCACCGCTTATGCAGACTATTCGTGGGACGAAATCCGCTCAACGCTCAATCGGACCGATCAGCTGTTGATCTTAAAAAAGCCGTTTGACCCGATCGTGCTTCAGCAAGTGGCAGCGTCCCAAGTCGCTCGATGGCACCTTAATAAAATCTCGCTACGAAAGAAGGAAGAGCTCGAAGCGATGGTTGAACACCGAACACAAGAGATTGCAATGACGCGTGATCTTGTGTTCTTCACACTGGCGCGGTTGGCCGAATCTCGCGACCCTGAAACTGGCGAGCATCTGGACCGGATCGAGGCCTACACCCGGATCCTTGCGGAAACGCTTGCCAAACAGAATCTGGAAAACTACCGACTGGATCGTCGCACCATTGAAACGATTGTCAGATCGAGTTTGTTGCACGACATTGGCAAGGTCGGAATTCCTGACGCGATATTGCTTAAACCCGGTCGGCTGACTCCGGACGAGTTTGAAGTGATGAAAAAGCATGCCGAAATCGGTGCAGCGGCACTTGAAGATGCAAGTAGTAAGTCAACATGTTCGAAGTTTCTTACGACTGCTACAGAGATCGCTCGTTATCACCACGAGCGATTCGATGGAACCGGTTATCCATCCGGACTATCGGGTGAATCGATCCCACTGTCTGCTCGCATCGTCGCGGTGGCAGATGTGTTCGATGCCCTGACTTCGGAACGAGTCTACAAAAAAGCGATGCGGCCTCTGGATGCGAAAGTTCTGATCGAATCTGAAGCTGGCAAGCACTTTGATCCGGTGATCGTTTCAGCGTTCACTGAATCGTGGGACCGGTTCCTTTCATTGGCAATGAAAACCTGTGCAATCCCGTCTGACGAGAAGGCTGAACTGGAAGAAGCCGAAACCGTGGTCATACCTGCCGTGAACACCGTGCCTGACTCGGGTCCCCAGACCGTCGTCGGGTTTAACCATCAGCTGAAAGTTTGATGCCGCGGGCACTAATTATTAAAGTCAATCATGAACAACTCTGAAAAATTCCTTCATCAATCATTAAACCTTCTTGGAGGCTGTGTATTTTTCACAGATCCAGACGGTCGGTTGACCGTGGTCAGCGATCAGGCCAGACAGTATTTCATTGACAACCAACAACCCATGGAAGGTATGCCAGCGGCTGAAACCATCTCGAATGCTCAGCTGTCCAACGCATTCCAAAATGCCCTGAAGGCATTGAATGGCGGGCAGATTTCATTCCATGAACTGGCACCCTGGGATGAGGCAGGTGATCAGTTCACTTTGCTTTTCAAGGGAAGTAAAGTCGTCGACAACAATGGAACCCTGCTGGGATACGTTTTCGTTTTCTCGATCGACTCAACTTCGCAACGTCTCAAGTTTGAAGAAACGATGTTGCGCAACCTGATGCAGGGCAGTCAGGACATGATCTATTTCAAGGATTTGAACTCTCGGTTCACTTACGTCAGCGACTCAATGGCCACTCGACTTGGAGCGAGCAGCGTTGATGAACTTCTTGGGAACTGTGACTTTGATTTTTTCGATCAAGAATGCGCGGAAGGCTTTTACCGTGACGACCAGGAAGTCATCCGCACGAAGAAACCGTTGAACAGCAAAGCGGAACGAGCTGAAACCGCTGGAGGAGAAAAGGGGTGGGTTCTTACTTCAAAGATGCCGCTGATGGACGAAAACAACAATGTCGTTGGCACGTATGGCATCAGCAAGGACATCACTCGCCAGAAAGAAACCGAACAGGAACTCGAGTACACTCACAAAAAGCTCCTTGATGCTTCACGCCACGCTGGCATGGCCGAAATCGCCACCAATGTGATTCATAACGTTGGAAACGTCCTCAACAGTATCAACGTGGCGATTTCTCAGACCACAGAAATTTCGCAGGGAATGAAGATCGGCAATCTCAGGAAAGTTGCAGACCTGCTCGCAAGGCACTCTGACGAACCGAATTTCCTCTCGGAAAACGAAAAAGGAAAGCGAATACCCGGATATCTATCCTTGATTGCGGAAGAACTCTCCAAGGAGCAACGCGACATCGAAGCTGAACTTAGCGCCACGGAACGGCATCTGCAACATATCAAGATGATCGTATCCATGCAGCAAGAGTACGCGACTGCCAATTGCGTTATCGAGCGTGTTGATATCGCGGAAGTACTGGAAGATGCGATTGGAATGAGTAGCGGTTCCCTCGAACGCCATCGAATCACGCTTGTCAGGGATTTCGATTCGGGCATCGCGGTGATGCTGGACAAACATCGAGTGATGCAGATCCTTGTCAATCTGATCAGGAACGCCAAACACGCGGTTCAGGAAATTGAACTGGTCGAGCGCGTTATCAAAATTACCGCGTTGCAAACGGACAATCAGTTCGTTTCCATCTCAATCAGCGACAACGGAGTTGGAATTACGGCTGAAAATCTGGTCAATTTATTCAACCATGGATTTACCACCAAGAAGGACGGCCATGGATTTGGATTGCATAGCGGTGCAAATTCAGCAAAGGAACTCGGTGGAACTCTGACGGCGCACAGTGATGGTCCCGGCAAAGGTGCCACGTTCAAGCTGACTTTGCCTGTTGCAAGTAGCCCAACCGACGTTGTTGAATCTGCTCCAATCCTGCATGCGGAAGCCGACACGGCGTTTCCCGGAGCATCGGCTCACGCAACTCAAGGGTAACCTGGTGGTTCGGTGCCCCTTGGTTTCGGGTAGACCAACAGCCTCTGAATTGCTTAGACCGTTTGACTTACTGGTTCGCATGTGCGTTAACCCATCACCGTTCCGATCACGCGATCACGCGATCACTTGCCTGACCCGGATATTGCACCTGGGATGCAGGCCGTAACACGCAACCCGCAGCGAGATCCGTTTTCGAGTAGCGGATAGAAACCGTGTCGTGATACGGTTAGAATCTGCAATCATCCGCTCAGTTTAAACAGTTGATGATTTTAGTTTCAATGCGGAAGTGCTTGCTCGGCTGGTGCCGGCCACGGTCTTCAAAACCGTTGGGTCGTGTGGAAATCACGTGATCGGTGGGTTCGATTCCCATGCACTTCCGCCATTATCGCGACTTCAACTGCTGAAACGAATCTTCTGTCACACGCCAGACTGACACTCGGCCCACTTTGGTGCAGGTGCCTCAAAACTCATTGAATCGCCCGAAATTGGGTGATTGATCGTCAATCGCAAAGCGTGAAGGCACATTGGCGGCGAATTCAGAGACCGAGTCTGGCCCGTCGCAGCCTGACCGGAGTCGTAAACTGTGTCGCCAACAATCGGAAACCCCAGATGACCAAGGTGCAACCTGATTTGATTGGTACGTCCCGTGACCGGACGGCATTCAACCAGTGATGTGCCATCGTCCAATCGCTGCAGAACGGTGAACCGAGTCTCCGACGGCAGCCCAGACTCATCAATTGTCCGTGCTCCTGCGACCGATGACGCTTTTGATGAGATCGGATCGTCGCATTGGAACGAACGATCACTTGGGTGCCCATCGATTTTTGCCAGGTAAACTTTCTCAACCTGGTTGTTAACGAACTGAGGCGAAAGTGCAGCCGCGACGGTCCGTTTTTTGGCGAGGACGAGGACGCCGGTTGTGTTCGCATCAAGTCGATGAACCGTTCTCAATTGAGCAGCCGGATAGGCGAGCTTCAAAAAATTAACCAGCGTGTTACGGTTGAATCGTCCGCTCGGATGCATCGGAAGAGGAGCGGGTTTGTCGACGACCAGAATTGCGTCATCCTCGTACAGAAACCCGACTTCATTGCTGACGTCCGGCTCGACCGTTTGAGGCACCCAATGTTCGACCCGCCATCCCGATCGCACGGACTCATCTGCCGAAAGCGGCCGCTGCTTGTAGCGGACTCGACCTTCATCACAAGACTTCTGCCAGAACTCTCTGCCAAGCTGCGTGTGCATTCCCAGTAGAAAATCGATCACGGGTTGGTGATCGAAACGGAGCGGAACGTTCATCGGTCGAACGTTATCGTACGGCTGAGAACCGGGCAGGGGAGTTGTGGCCAAGGTCAATTGTTGATTCAAGTCTGTCATTCGCTCAGATCGTTCCTGATCGGGCGAAGAATAGCAGCTTGGACAACCATTTGGCGGCTTGTAAAGTGGAGACTTCTGGTCCTCAACGGTCAAGACCGCCTGACAAGCGTAGCATTGCGTGGTGTCTGTTTCCTGCAAGTCAGGATCAACGGCAACTCGCTGGTCAAACACAAAACAATCACCCTCGTAATGATCGCCGCCACATTCTTCGAAATACTTCAGGATGCCTCCATCAAGTTGAAACACATTCTGGAACCCCTTCTCTTCCATCAATGGCCCGGCCTTTTCGCATCGAATTCCTCCCGTGCAGAACATGACAATCGGATTCTCTTTGACCTCAACCGGCAAACGATTGACGGCATCAGGAAATTTTCTGAAATGATCAATGCCGATAGGAGTTGCGTTCTCGAACGTTCCAACCTCAACCTCGTAATCGTTGCGCACATCCAGGAGAGTTACCGGTTTCCCCTGATCCAACCATTGCTTGAGTTCAGTCGCTTTCAGCTTCGGACTGGTCCGCTGCTCCGGAACGATCGAGTCGACTCCCATTGAGATAATCTCTTTCTTGAGTCGCACGAGCATTCGATTGAATGGCTGATGGTCGCTCAGGCTTTCTTTGACCTCAAAGTCTGCAAACGGCTCAAGCTGCCTTAATTCCGCAAGAAACTCATCAACGCTTTCACGACTGCCAGCCAAAAACAGGTTGATGCCCTCCAAGGAAAGCAAAATCGTACCCTTGAGTTCCAGCTCCCGGCATCGCGGCAGAAGCATCGACTTCAAGTTCGGAATGTCGTTCAGGGAAACAAACTTGTAACCGGCGATGTTGACGAATGTCGGATTCATGAGCACAAAAATGGTATCTGGATACAAACACGCAGCCCGTTCATTCTGAACAAAAATCACGTCCGGCGAAACTACGCTCGCAACGTCTCAGTCAGTTTCGGCTACCGCTCGCCTGAGAAGGTCGTCGATTTCCACGTTTTTGATCCGGTCAACGTGGTCGGGATTCGCAAAGACGCGGACCTGTTTCACGTGATCATCAAACTGGCGGCTGGCCAGAGTATTGATCAACGGAGAAACCTCACCCAATGAGCGCCACGTTCTTTCCGCATCGTAGGCGACCTCAATATCGAATTGAACCTCCAACCCAACGGGCGGAGCATCGATCAGCACTTGCCCGACTGGCAAAGAATCACCAAGTTGCCCACTGATCAACGCCCTCAACCGTTCACCGCATGCCACCAGCCACGGGTAAGACCGATGCGACAACGTTTCATACAAATCGGGCTTCTCAAGGCAACTGTAGTTTCGAACTCGCTTGTACAAGCGTCGTTTCTCACCGAACAATTGATCCAACAGATCTCGACAAAGCTGGGGCGACGAATCCGACTGAAGTTCTCGAATCATGTCAGCTTCGGACAGGCAGAACAGTTCAGTCACCTGATGCTGGAATCCTTCGCCAGCACGATGCTCTTCAAACCACTCGTAAAAAGCACGCTGCAACATACACGTCGCGCTTCTAACGGCGTGATGCCAATAGACTTCGCTAAACATTGTGTATCGAGAAATCACCATCAGCTCGGCGGCAGTTCGCCCTTTCTGTGTAATCGCGAGCCTGTCCCCGGCTTCACCAAGACACAGGCTCCGAATGAGTCGACCAGAGTCAAAATTCTGCCCGTATGGAACACCTGCATGCAGACTGTCTCGGTACAGATAATCCATTTTGTCGACATCGATTGGCCCCGAGAGAATGGAACTCAAGATCGAATTGGCGACCGTGCTGCGGTCTTTTCCAAGCAAGCTCAAAATCTCATCCGGCTGAATCCCCCACTGAGATCGCAAGCACTCCGATATCGGTTCGCTGTTCAAATACCGACTTGCCGCATCCTCATGTTCGAACAGCCCGTCCAGCTTCATGTCCTCGATCGGGTGACAGAATGGCCAATGCCCAATGTCATGCAACAATGCCGCGACGATCAACCGTTCAGCGTCATGACTCGAAATGGCATCGCAGAATCGAGGCCGATTCGCCAACTGTCTGACAAACAGCAGCGCGTTGCGATAAACTCCCAACGAGTGTTCGAACCGATTGTGATTTGCGGCCGGGTAAACGCACGAGACAAGCCCCAGCTGGCTGATGCGAGTCAAGCGTTGAAACGCTGGCGTATCGATCAACCCCATGACTCGGTCTGTCACTGGGACATCAATCTGATTGGGAATCCGAATCAGCCTTGCCGGGCCATCGACGGCACGAATTTCGGGAATGGAGTGGAGATGTTCCATAACGTGCTGAAACCTAGTGCTTTGTCTAACTTAAAACTTGGGGTTGGCACTTCATATTGATTCGATTTGGGCAAGCTAATCTAAAGGGCCAACCCCAAAATCTTTATTTGACAAAGCACTAGCCAAAGCAAAAAACAATCGCAATCAGCGACTGCAACGGCTCGAGAAAATCTCCTGCATGCACAATCGACGGAGCCACCTGTTGTACGGGTTCCGAAGGCTGGCTGTGTATCCCGGGAAGAATTCCGATTCCGGCGATGACTCTGCCTAACAGGCAAATCACAAGGTACAGCCCGTAATGAATCAACCCGAAAAGGTAGTCGAAATCCATGCTGAACATCCCAGTCGCACCACCCAATGCCAACATGGCAACCAACGCGACCATCCATGATCCCATTTCATACCGATCGTTGAATGCGTACTTTGCAAGTGGCATGGCAAACCAAAGCAATGCATAAATGATACTGCATGCCGCGATTCGCTTGATCAACTCGTCTCGAGGAATTGTTCCAAGTTCCTGATTTCGCAAAAACGTATACGCAGCGAATGCCGTCGCCGGTGCAATCACGACAGCAGACAACATCAACAACCATTGCGGAAAATCTTCCGGAACGATCATCAATCGCATGACAAGTGACAACACAAAAAACATCACGATGCCGGCAATAATAATCGTCAACTGAACGCTGGAGACTTTGGTTTCCTGCCGGGCAATTGGCTTCAGGATTGCTCGGCCCTTGGAATCTTTTGGGCCAACCTCACGCTCGTGAACCTTGACTTCCTCGCTGGCGTCAGGAACCCTGATCGTCTTTTTGCACTTTGGGCAGGGGCCTTCCTTGCCTGCGAACTTATCACTGACGTTGAATCGGGTATGGCAGCTGGGACAAGTGACGCGGATCGGCATGGCGGGAACTCAAAACAAACGGGCGACATCAACAGAAACTGGAATTCACGCGTGGAAAAACCACCCGTCAGACGGTTCAGATTCCATCACGCAATTCATTTTCGGTCACCATTTTGAACCCTTGGTCGCCCAGAATCAACTGAGCCTGATCGACATTATCGACCATAATTGCCACGGTTGACTCGTGGTCGGAACCTCGCATCAAGGGATAGCTTTGGATCAGATTCACTTCAGCTCGAAGCAAAGCGTTACAGATTTCCAGCAGTGGTTGGCTGGACTCGGCAGGCAGCTCGATCGCAATCAAGTCACTTTCGATCATTGCCAACCCAGCCCGTTCGAGAATCTCTCGACCTTGCTCGGGATGACTGAGCACGAAACGCACAATACAACACTCAGTTGATTCGATAATGTTGATCGCAATAATTCGGATTTCTGTATTACCAAATTTTCGCAATAACGCCTGCAGGGAACCAACGCGGTTCTCAAGGAAAACAGTAAACTGACGGATCGTCGGGAAGTCACGGCCCCGCATCGTGCGGAAACCGACCGACGCACCGAAGTCTTCTCCCTGGCTCATGTCATTCTCGTCAGTTGAGTTGTGATGCGGTATGCTTTTTTAGAGGCAAGCGATCTGAGGAAGCGGCAGCAGAACGACCGCCAATTCGAATCGCAAACAAATTCCCGAATAAAACTGTAAGGCAAGCCATGCCAGCGGTCAATCCAGCGCCGAAAATCCCGACGACTCATCAGATTCAGATCCGAGTTCGCTACCAGGAAACAGACGCACAAGGCCGAGTCCACCACTCGAACTACGCGAACTACTTTGAAATGGGACGGGTCGAAATGCTTCGAGCTTCCGGCCGAACCTATCGCAGCCTGGAAGAAGAAGGGATCATGTTGGTCGTCGCAAGTCTGGCGGTGAATTTTCACAAGGGCGCAAAGTACGACGACCTTCTGACCTTAAAGACATCCGTGGTACGAGCCAAAGGGGTTCGAGTGACACATCGGTACGAGTTGTACCTGGACGACGAGATGCTTGCTGATGGGGAGACAGTTGTCGCCGCTGTCGATCAGCAGGGCAAAGTATGCAGGCTGCCTACGTGGTTGCGATTGGATTAGCCGCCGCTTTGTCGGTCGTATTCATGCCGCGTTTTGTCGATCCGCATCCACCTGCAAGGCTGCAGGATCCGCACCCGCCACTTGAACACCCCGACTCACCAGTACCGCATTCAGGGCCACAACCGTTCGCCAGGGTTTCCGCGAATTTCCTGAACCGAACCTTCTGTTCGTATGTTTCTGCCAGCTGAATCGTGATGGACTCCATCTCGGGCGTCACCTCGCCCAGAAAGTAGAAGTAGACGGACTCGCCGTCAAACAAATGCTCGACATCCATCAACGTGGCTGCAATCCCACGCTCGCGAAGCAAGTTTTCACAGGCTCGGAATGCCTTGTCTCGATGGCGTTCAAGCCGCTCGAGGATCAGGTCGTCTTCCGGACCCACCAAGCGAAGCAAATCACCATTGGGAAGCTGGGCCATGGCTTCTGCCGTATCCGATGTTGTCCCCGTGACATCACAAAGCACCTTGCCAAACTCAAGACCTCGCGTCGTCCGGCAGATCACCCCAGCGTCCCGATCGTACGACCGAAAATCGATGGCGTCATAACAACCAACGACTCCCATCAAACCGATTTGTACCAGATGTTGTCTGCCCATCAGTTCTGCTCTTGCGGATTGTCCAGACCTTTGAATCGTAGCAGACGTCCGTTGGAAACCTGGGCTCCTTCAACAAATCGCCCAACGGTCGTGACGTAAAGATCACCGTTGTCGTCGAAAGCCAAAGCACTTGGTCGCGGCAATTTAGCGAACCGAACGGCGCGGCAACCTTCTCGAGTTCCAACAAGCTTGAACAGCCCACCTTCATTTGGCTTGGCCTGACAAAAGTCCACCGCGTAAAGTCGTCCACGATTCGGACCATAAGCCAGGCCATAGATATCGTTGAGCCCCGTTTGGAAACTATCCAGAAAGTCACCGTCCGGCCCAAAGAACACAAGCAATGAGTCATCGTCATCTTTCGATTCGCCTGCCTGAGACACAACGATCTCGCCTTCCGGGCTTGTCGTGATCGCATACGGATTTCGCGACTTGACAGATCGAACGGTCGAGAAGAAACGCTTCAAGCTTGTCGGTCGGTTTGCGCGAATCGGTGTCCTCGCAACCCACCCTTTTCTCATGTCATCGCCGCAAGTCACGAAAAGGTAATCTTCAAGACGAGTCATTGCCCAGAAATTTCCGTTCGCTTCGTGCTGGTCATCTGCCTGCAACCTCAGCCGTTTATCCACATCTCTTTTCAACTGAACAGGTGGCTCACCAGCATCCGGCACATCGACAACTCGAATCTGATCCATACCGGCTTCTCGCCCACCGTCGCCAATCAACAAAGTGTTCTTATCCAGAAAAGCCAGCCCGAGAGGGCCAATCTCATAGATAGGACTCTTCCCCGTATAGTCCTTTGAAAAGCCAGTTACGACTTCCTCCGTTTGACCGTCAACGACGCGAACCACTCGCAAACCGCCGCTTTCAGCCACAAACACATGCCCGGTATCGGGTTGGATCGCAACGGCACGGGGGTTAAGCAGATTCTCCGTAACAATCTCGTAGTCTGCCTGATCCTGTGAATTTCCATTCGTGGAAAAAAGGCAGGTCCCGAAAACCGCAGCAAAAGCGACAACCAGCCGGACTGGTCGGACAATGCAAACTAAGCGACAGACATCCATGTAAATCTCAATTTGTAGTTGAGTCAAACGAGCGACTAGTGCATGTTGCACTTAACTTCAGGTTCTGTGGCGTCGAGCTAACCAAGTTAACAGTTGTGAAAAACCCAGTAGTGAACAACCGCCACACTTAAACGAACACGCTCTAGGGCAGCGAATTCTCGTACGCATCTATTTTGTCTTCATGCTGTAACGTCAAGGCGATGTGATCAAGCCCTTCCAGGAAACACTGTCTTCGGAAAGCATCGATCTCAAACGCTTCAGAAAAACCGCTCGAATCGGTAACGCTCAGGTTTTCCAAATCGACCGTCAGCTGGTAGCCTTCCTTCGCCGCGACTGACTGATGAATGCGATTGACGGCTTCCTTTGAAAGCACAACTGGCAATACACCATTCTTGGAACAGTTGTTGTAGAAGATATCAGCAAACGATTCTGCAATCACGCATCGAAACCCGTAGTCATCCAGAGCCCAAACCGCGTGCTCCCGGCTTGAACCGTTTCCAAAATTCTCGCGTGCGACCAGAATCGAGGCGTCCTGAAACTTCGGTTGATTGAGTTCAAAGTCGTTGTTTGACGTGCCATCGGTGTGGTAGCGCCAGTCAAAAAACAGAAACTCACCAAAGCCCGTTCGTTCAATCCGTTTCAAGAATTGCTTGGGAATGATCTGATCCGTATCGACATTGGAGCGATCCATTGCCGCGACGATGCCAGTATGTTTTACGAATGATTGCATGAATGAGTCAAAAATTTACAGATAACAGTCTACAGAATTCTTTGCTTACGGATCTTGCCTGCCCAACGGCTAACCCCAGTTCCGGATGTCAACGAAGTGCCCCTTGACGGCCGCTGCCGCTGCCATGGCGGGCGAAACAAGATGAGTCAGACCGCCTCGCCCCTGCCGCCCTTCAAAATTGCGATTACTGGTGGATGCACATCGCTGGCCGGGCTCAAGTTTGTCGGGGTTCATGGCAAGGCACATACTGCAACCCGCATCACGCCACTCAAAGCCTGCTTCCTGGAAAACCGCGTCCAACCCTTCGTCCTCGGCCTGCTTTTTAACCACGCCGCTGCCCGGAACAACCATTCCGTGCACTGAATCAGCAACTCGGCGACCTTTCACGACCGAAGCTGCCTCACGCAAGTCTTCAATCCGGCTGTTCGTGCACGATCCAATAAACACTCGATTGATTTCGATACTCTCCATGGGCTGCCCAGCTTTCAGCTGCATGTATTCCAACGCCAACTGGGCCGATTTACGCTCCGATTCGTTCTGCATTGAAGCCGGGTCGGGGACACGTGAGTCGATCCGAGCCACTTGGCCGGGATTCGTTCCCCAAGTCACCTGCGGCGCGATGTCGGATGCATCAAAAATATCGACGCGATCGTACTTCGCACCTTCGTCGCTATTGAGCGTTTTCCACTTCGCAACGGCTGCGTCGAAGTCGGTGGGAGCGAACTCACGGTTGCGAAGGTAGTCAAAAGTCTTTTCGTCAGGGGCAATCATGCCCGCTCGAGCACCACCTTCGATGGACATGTTGCAAATCGTCATTCGCTGTTCCATCGAGAGTGCCTCGATTGCCGAACCGGTGTACTCGAGCACGTAACCTGTTCCGCCGGCGGTGCCAATTTCTCCAATCAAGTAAAGAATCAGATCCTTGGATGTGACTCCCGTTGCCAACGTGCCATTAAACCGAGCTTCAAACGTTTTCGGTCGAGTCTGCAACAACGTCTGCGTTGCCAAAACGTGCTCGACTTCGCTGGTCCCGATTCCCACCGCCAGTGAACCAAATGCTCCGTGGGTGGCGGTGTGAGAGTCTCCGCAAACAATGGTCATCCCGGGTTGAGTCAACCCAAGCTCGGGACCAATCACATGAACGATCCCTTGTTTGACGTTGTCCAGGTCGTAAAGCCGAATCCCGAACTCGTCGCAGTTGTTACGCAGTGTTTGAATCTGCTGCCGCGAAATGGGATCCACAATCGGAAGGTGCCTGTCGCTCGTGGGGACATTGTGATCTTCGGTAGCAACCGTTCGTTCCGGCCGACGAACTTTCCTGCCCGCCAACCTCAGTCCCTCAAATGCCTGAGGACTCGTGACCTCATGAATCAGGTGCAAATCGATGTATAACATCGTCTGTTTGCCTGGTTCCTGATGCACGACATGCTGGTCCCAGATCTTTTCAAACATCGTGCGAGGAGCCGACGCGATCATCGTGTTCTTTCGGGATTCATAGGGGTAATGTGGAGTAAATCGATCAGGCAGATTCGAAGCCCAATCTTTTCATGGCGAATATGCTCCGCAAGCTATTTGCCGCCGGCCGCAACGCCGAGTCTATTATCATAAAGACCTTTGCTTCCGCCGGGAAGCGACAATCGAGACCCAGCCGCATCCCCGAAGGTTCACGCGAGAACAGAACCTTGCCTAAGCCGGGGAATCGTGTTTGGCTTTCACCCAGATAAACCACCCTCAAGCGACCGCACATGACTGAATTAATTGAAGCCATCGTCTTGGGCGTTGTTCAAGGACTGACTGAATTTCTGCCTGTCAGCAGCAGCGGACACCTTGAAATCGGAAAGTTCCTGCTTGGGGATGAAGCCGTCGGCGAAGAATCCATGCTGATGACCGTGGTGCTGCACTTTGCAACGGCATTAAGCACCGTAGCGGTTTTTCGCCGCGAGGTTGCAGAGATCCTTCGAGGACTTTTTCAGTTTCGCTACAACGACGAAACCGCGTTTGCTTTCAAGATCGTTTTGTCCATGATTCCGGCCGCCTTCGTGGGAATCGTTTTTGACGACCAGATCGAAGCTCTCTTCAACAAGAACATGTTGCTCGTTGGAGCCATGTTGTTGCTGACGGGCGTTCTGTTACTGTTAGCCGACCGCGCAAAAAACACCGAAAAATCGGTTGGCATTGTTGACGCGATCATCGTTGGTATCGCTCAAGCGATCGCGATCCTACCCGGAGTCTCCCGATCAGGCGCCACCATTTCAACTTGCGTGTTGCTAGGCATCGATCGATCCAAAGCAGCACGCTTTTCGTTTCTCATGGTCGTGCCTTTAATTTTTGGAAAAATCGCGAAGGACCTGCTGGATGGTGAATTCGCGATGACAAGCGATCAGGCGATTCCTTTGCTGGTTGGGTTCGTTGCCGCGTTTGTCACTGGTTTGTTCGCCTGCACGTGGATGATTCGCCTGGTGAAAGCTGCGGAGCTGAAATGGTTCAGCTGGTACTGTTTTGTCGTTGCCGCATTGGCGATTCTCGCTGGGCTGCAAGTCTTTTGAAACGCTGCAGCAACAACAAACATGGCTGGAAATAAACTCACGAAATTCGTGAACGCAAAAACGCTTTCCGCCCGTCATCGAACCCGATCAAGCACGACACCCATTTTGACGCCCTCTTTTTCAAGCACCGCGTCAATTACATCGCCTTTCAAAGTGCCGACAAGGTAGTCTTTTTCTGGCCGACCATTCATGTGCGTTTGATTCAACTCAATTCTGTCGCGTGACAACTTCCAAGTTCCCTTGTATTTGGCAAGTCGCGATCGAGCGACCTCGTTGCAAGTGAACGTCATATCAGCATTCAACGTAAATGTTGACTTCATGCTGTTGAGCGTATCCTCGAGGGCAGCGAGCGTTAGCGCAGGCTGACTGGGAACAGGCTGAAAAATCCTGCGGGTAGACTCCACGGAAGCTCGCTGGTTCAACTGCCAGTCTCCCAGAGCGGG
>CAYXWX010000106.1:0-14587 GCA_964468915.1 uncultured Pirellulaceae bacterium | reverse complement strand
ACAGCTGGCGAACACTTTCGATTCGGTCGAGTGTTTCTCTCACGGGAACATCGTCGCCAACCTGACTGATCCGAGCGCTGCCAATGGAAAATGTTTCGGCTTGCAGCGTCAGATCGAACTGTTCGTTGTCACGCACCAGAGTCAGACCGGCTTTCCGAGGTAGTTTACCCATGCGAATCGCAAGGTTCGCTTCCGGCAGTGCTACAGGCGATTCCGACGAGATTGACTCTTTTCCATTTTCGCCCTGAGGACAGTCAAGGCTTAGAGATCGAGCAAACATACCGCTGACTTCGGTTCCATCAGAAAGCGCGATGGTGTCAGATTTTGTTTCCCATTGCCACCAAAGCCACAACAGAAACTCGTTGCCGAGGTAGTCGTAATTGTCGCCCATGCCATTCCACCAAACCATCAACGCCGGTGTGTCGGGCAGGAATGATGTTGGCGTTGCGGCAAACAAAGCTTCCGTCTGTTCGGCTGATTCGGCCATCTCAGAGGCCAATGTTCCAGAGGTGACACGGGTGAATTCCAAGTCAAAAGCGGACTGCAATAGAGCCAGACAGCTGTCGTTGGACTTCTCGCTAGTGCTTCCAAGGTAGATCGTTTCGGTCGCCGCATCCCAGAGCACTGGCGTCACACTCATCCGTTTATAATTGCCCTTCTTTGACTCTGCCGCACAGCGAGCTTCGACGGCTTCTTTTGCTTCTTCACGCTGAACTTTCGTTGGACGGGCGTTCGGTTTGTCTTTTAAGGCGCCACTGAGTTCGATATGCGTCCAGGCCTGTTTGATTGGGCCGGGGATTTGGACGGAGTCAATCCGAATTCCAAAATGCATCGCGTCGCCGATGATGTTCTTCTCGGCGTCGAATTCGGTGTCCAGCAGATGAGCACCTCCGGTAAAGCCGACGCTGGGCTCCTCAAACAGATTTTTGTTCGAGGAATCGATGACGTTTTTTCTGAGTATTTCGAGATGCTCTTCCCCGAACGAACCTGTGGAATCCTGAGTGATGCGGAATCGCTCAAAGGTAACGCTGCCCGACAGAAATCCCATGTTCGCTCACACTCCTTGAATCGACCCGGATGATGCTTCTCGCAGAAGATTTCCTTCTTTTCGGTCCGGCAGATTGAAAACTTGACGCCGGCGTGAATTTGCTGGAACGGTTTTTGCCAAAGTTTATCGGGAGCGGGAGGTTGTCCAGGGGAGAGTGGTGAAAACGTTGTGCCGTCGAGCCATTTCTTACAGGTGCATCGGAATCGAGCGAACCCGTTCATTTTCTGAGGGTGGAGCCGGCGACTCGATCCATGGGATTTCTCGTCCGGTTTCGTGCATTTCCTGAACCTGTGTTTTGAACGAAGCCGTAAGTTCACGCAAAACGAAACGTTCCGAGGCACCACGTGATTCAATTCCCGCAAGGTTTGCGACTCGCCCTATCACCGTGCCATCCTCGGCGGTGTGAACGTAGACGATGCAGGTGTAAGCAGGAACACTGGGCGCAGCGTCCCCGGTGATCTCCAGCGGATTTGACTTGTCGGGGCCTGATGTCATGTTCTTCGGCGAAGGAGACTAACCGATCACCGGTAGGCCCGAGTTGGGTTTCGACTCTCGGCGCGATGGGGCACCGATCGCAACGGCAATCAGGTCGTAGTTTTGGAAGGTAACGACCTCGCAAGGCACGATGTCGCCCGGCTGCAGTTCGTCCTCGGTCTGAGTCACATAAACGACGCTATCCACATCCGGAGCGTCGCCTTTGCTGCGTCCGATCCACGCACCGGGCTGCTCGGCCACAGGTTGGTCGATGATCACATCGATGGTTTGGCCAACTTGAGCTTCGTTGTACTCGAACATGACCTCCTGTTGAGCCGCCATCAGCCGATCTCGACGGTCGTTCTTGGTTTCTTCGTCAAGATGACCATCCATTCGAGCGGCCGGCGTGTCAGGTTCGAATGAGTAGGTGAACACGCCCATTCGTTCGAACTTGTGCTTCTTCGTGAAGTCAACCAGAACCTGGAATTGCTCTTCTGTTTCCTGAGGGAAGCCGACGATGAAGGTCGTTCGAAGAACGAGGTTGGGCAACAGTTCACGCATTCGGACGATCTGAGCTTCGGTTTGCTCGAAGTTGACTCGACGCGACATTCGCTTGAGCATCGTATTGTCGGCGTGTTGCAAAGGCATGTCGATGTACGGCACGATTTTCTCGCAAGCTGCAATCGTGTTCAGAAGTTTGTCGTCGATGTACATCGGATAGAAGTACATCAGACGGATCCAGTCGAGTCCTTCAACCGCGTTGAGTTTTTCCAAAAGCTCGGCAAGACGAGGTTCGCCGTACATGTCCATTCCGTAGTACGTCGTATCCTGAGCGACAATGATCAGCTCGCGAACGCCACTGTCGGCCAATTGTTGAGCCTCAGCGATAACCTCTTCCATCGGTTTGGTCGCGTGCTTGCCTCGCATTTTCGGAATCGCACAAAACGTGCACAGCCGGTCGCAGCCTTCGGAGATTTTCAGATACGCGAAATGCTTGGGCGTGATTTGCAGGCGGTCTTGGTCGGACAGCGCTCGAATCGGAGCCGGCTGGAATACGCTTCGTTGTTCTTCCAGGTCGCCAACCAGTCGATCGGCAACGTCGATGATGGAATCGCGACCAAAGACGCCGACCAGCGAGTCAATTTCGGGACGGTCTTCCAGCAGTTGTTCCTTCTGCCGTTCAGCCAAACATCCGGACACGATCACGCCCTTGGTCTTGCCGGCTTTTTTCAGCTCCAGCATCTCGTCGATGGCACCAAACGATTCAGTCCGCGCTTCCTCGATGAAGCCGCACGTGTTGACGACCACGAAATCGCTGCCGACGGGATCGGCTACCAATTGATAGCCGTCAATCTTCAGCAGGCCCATCATCCGTTCACTATCGACGGTGTTCTTGGGGCATCCCAGACTGATGAACGCGTAGCTGCCTTTGTAGTCGGCGGTTTCGGGTAGTTTTTTGTAGTCGGTTGGCAAAACGGGACTCTCTGGAAAGATTTTCAGATTCGATATCAAAACAGCTTGAGCACAACGTTAGATGATACCAGCGGTTCCAAAAATTCAAGGCGAATTGCGACTTTCCGTTTAACTCCACACAGTTCTGATGCCTGGGACTTGGCTACGGACGTGGAAACAGGACGTATGGTAACTGCCTTACTACCCGAAGATTGTAGCAGAATGGAAAGGCGGCATCGTTCCGGTTTTGTTCCTGTTAAAGCTGACGATTGCAACTAGTCTATTTCTTTCAATCGTTTAGTTCATTTACCCTGTCAATCTTTGTTTACCCACTTGAGCGAGATCCCGAATAACATGTCGTGTTTTTTTAAATTGCTATGTCAAGCTGTTTTTGTGACCACGTTTGCCATGGGTTTTGTCTGTTCGTTCAGTTCATACGGTGATGCGCAAGAACTGACGGCCTCCGACGGTGCATTTAACGACTTGTTCGGCAGGAAAGTCAGCGTATTTTCCGATTCCGGCTTAATTGGTGCACCGGGTGACAGTAACAGCGGCTTCGGTACAGGCAGTGCTTATTATTTCAAAGAATTGGGCGGAGCCAGCGGAGCAGTTAACGAAGTTGTTAAGTTAACTGCATCAAACGGCGCAGGCGGCGATTTTTTTGGCGACGCCGTGAGTTTGTTTGGTGATTCTGCGTTGGTGGGAGGAGATGACAACAGCGCTTACTATTTTGCAAATTTGAATAATGCCAATGGCTCAGTCAATGAAAATGTAACGCTAACCGCCTCTGATCTAACTGCTGGAGATCAGTTTGGTGATGTTGTGAGCCTTGCGGGAACTTCGGCTCTGCTGGGTGCACCGAGAGATGATGACGCAGGGTCAAACTCTGGAAGTGCGTATTATTTTCGGAATCTGAATAGTTCTAGTGGCTCAGTTGTTGAGAACGTCAAACTGACTGCCTCTGATGGTGCCGCTAATGATCAGTTCGGATTTTCGGTTAGCGCGTCTGGGGATTCAGGATTGGCAGGAGCTTGGCTGGATAATGGCCGAGGTAGTGCCTATTTATTTCGCAACCTCGATAATGCGACGGACGCGGTCACCGAAAACGTGAAGTTAATCGCCTCGGATGGCCAGGCGGGAGACAGGTTTGGTTTTTCAGTTAGCTTATCGGGGAATTCGGCTTTGGTAGGCGCAACAGAGCACGGTAGCGTCGCCGTTCAAGCCGGAGCAGTCTATTTTTTCCGAGACGTGAGCAGTGCCAGTGGTACGGTAACTGAGGATGCAAAGTTAATTGCGTCAGATGGAGCGGTTGGAAACGATTTGGGAAGCGCTGTCAGCCTGTTTGGTGATTCAGCATTGGTGGGAGGCGACGCTGATAAAGCGTACTATTACGAGAACTTAGCGACAGCTGGTGGAACGATAACTGAGACTTTGATCCTTACCGCTGCCGAGGGTGGGACCCGGTTTACGTTTGGTGATGCTGTGAGTGTGGAAGGCGACCGGATCATTGTTGGAGCTCAGTCTGGCAATGGAGCGACTTCACGTTCTGGCTCAGCTTACACTGCCCTGATCAGCAATATGACAACGCTTGATGTCGGCGATGTTGTTCGAACGCATGAAGCGATCAACTTCCAAAGCCAAACGGATTGGGTTATTGGTGAGACTACCGATGACAACTCACTGACGCTCTCAAACGGAACCGTAATCACTGTGGATAGTGTTGGGCACTCGATCATGATTGGTGCAATGGCGGGTTCGGATGATAACTCGTTGACTGTCCAAGGGACTGTCCGAGCCATTGATCTGGTGATTGGTGCGATGGCTGGCAACTCAGGCAACCAGCTGATTATCGAGGCCTCGGGTGTTCTTGACGTGACCAATGTCTTTCTGGCGGGTGATAACCAACTGTTGATTGAAGGTGACGTAACCGACGTATCCGATCTGTTGACTTACTTGACTTCCACCACGCGTTCGACCGATCTGTTCGCCGACGATGGATTGGGCAATTGGGAACTGGTCACTCTGGGCAATGCCGACAGTCTGCTGTCATCCAGCTTCGACAGCACAACTGGCTTTACCACGATAGGGAATATCAGCAGCATTCCAGAACCAGGGGCGTCCGTGTTGCTGTTGGGCTTCACTGCAATGACTTCATTGTCACGACGGCGAAAGTAAGTTGAACTCTCGTAGCGACACCGATCAGAACGTCGCGAAGTTCAGTCTTTCGGTGGATCTATCTGCCAACTGTAGCGACGCTCTGGAAATTGAAACCGACCGATCCCCGGGGCTATTGCGTGTAGTGATTGCCCGTCTCTTTGATGTCAACGACCTGTAAAAGTCAGCATCAGCTCATTCAATCCTTGAAGGATGTTCCAGCCTTCAAAGCGGTAACGAGCATCACCTGTTTTTTGAGGCCGTTGACATTCAGATCAGGTATTGGTGACACTAACCAACAAATCACCAACCTATGGAGCATGTCATGGATTATCCACTGAACCTGAGTTTCAAGATTCTTGCATTGGCACCTCAGATTTTTGTGCGCGATGCATCGGGAAATGTTGTCTGCTACGTGAAGCAGAAAATGTTCAAGCTCAAGGAAGCTGTTACTGTCTTTCGCGATCAGGCCCAGTCGCAGGTGTTGTGTGAGATTAAAGCCGACCGTGTTATCGACTGGTCAGCCAGCTACCACTTCTTTGATCCCTCGGGCGAAACGTTTGGAAGTGTGCGACGAAAGGGAATGCGGTCTCTGTGGCGGGCTCACTATGAAGTTTATGACGAGTCTGGCGTTCATGTCTCGACCATTTCGGAAGAGAACCCCGGAGCCAAGTTGATGGATAGCTTGCTGGGCGAGATTCCGATTCTGGGAATCCTGACGGGCTATCTCTTTCACCCACGGTACGTTCTTTCTTCGACCACAGACGAATCGCCAAAAATGAAGCTTTCGAAGCAGTCGGCGTTGTGGGAGGGCAAGTACAAGCTGGAACGCATGTACGACTACGACGATGTCGACGAGCTTCGCGGTTTGATGGCGTTCATGATGATGACATTGCTGGAACGTCGGCGAGGATGAGTTTGTCTTGACAACCTATCTGTCACCCTTTGAGCCGAAACGGTGGCAGTCGCGGGATGTCGGCCGTAACACGCAAACCATTGCCCTGCCGGAACTTCGGCCTCGGATTTGTTTCCGTCCAGAACGACACGCTGTTTTTGACAACCTTCCGGTTTGCCATGTTACGGCAGTGTTTTCGAAACCTTGTTGCCGGCCTGCGAAATAGCCGTGCTTGGAACTCTCTGAGGTAACCTCTTTGATCGAGACATCTCGCGTCTTCTGAGCTTGGATGAGCTGTCGTTGTAGAAAACTCAATGGCTTTCAACCACCGAGTTTTCGCAGGCGTGGTGAACGAAAAAGCGGAGATCATGACCTGTCGCTGATCTCAGCGGCGAAAACGGGGACCTTGAACGCGTTCAAAAAACGCTAATGAAAGGGATTTTCCCCAAATTGGATATGCGCAGCAATAATTCTTTCCGCTGATGAGCAAATTCGAAGCTGGCCGACGAGAAAAATATCGAGAATTCGGTGTCTGATGATTGTGAAAACCTGATAGTAGGTTACGATAATGGCACATTGGTTGACTGTTAACAATTTGCAGATTGTCCGACCTGGTTTGCCACCCAACGTCCCACCTTTTTGTATTGCAGGCTTTTTTCAGCTCATATTGCTGGTCTTTGATGATGCGTGCTTTCAATCAGAAGGCCCAGCGATGTCACGAATCTGGAGGCAGCGGCGTTCAAGTTTGGGAAACGACGGCTAAGGGAAGGATTGGCTGCGGTTTAACTTGTTTTCACACTTCGAATTTGAAGCGATAGGGATGATTCACATGATGAAGAAATTGATTGCGACTTCACTGGGCTTGGCACTGTTTGCGATTGCGGGGAACGCCGAGGCTCAGATTACGATCGACAACCTCGACGTTCGAGGCACGGGCATTTTTGGAAGTGGTTCGGACAACTTTGATGATGGAACCATGATGCCTGACGGTCGTTGGCAGGCCCACACGACAAATGTCAGTGGTGCGTCATTAAATGGCGGTGCGTTTCCGGGTGGTCCTCGTAACGCTGCCGATCCGATTGATGTTGCGCTCACGTACAGCAATTTGGACCTTGATGATGACGGGACTGCAAATGACGCTGTCACATTTACAATGCGATAGGAGAAGGTTGATTTTGATTCTGACGGATTTGATGGCGGAGATTTGGCCAGTTTCGGTCAGGGGATGGACACTGGATTTGGCAACTTGAACGATCTTCAGTTGACGGTCACTGGCGTTTCTGGAATGACGACTGATTCGATGTCACAGATCTTCTTCGATGGTTTCACTCAGGCCACTCTTGGTGCGGGTGGTGGTAACGGCGGAATTGACCGAACTGCCGAAGTCAACAGAACAGTTGTCGCTTTCACTGCGTTGGAGGTTCCAGACTCAAACGGTGATGGCAACGCTGAATTCCAGTTCACGACCGATGGGGTTGATTTTGCAACTCCAGTGCAAACGCTGACATTCGACAACTCAGGCGACTCGGACTTCGACGGCATGGGCGACGGAGGAGTAGGAAGTATTGTTGCTCGTTCTTACGATCTGCAGTTCAGTCTGAATGAGCCAATGACCTCGATTCTTGGCGACTTCGACGGAGACGGCGACGTGGATCTGGCTGACCTGGATCAGTACAACCAAAACTTGGGCCAACCCGCAACTGGCGAACTGGCGGCACTCGACCTGAACGGCGACGGAACTGTTGGTGCAGACGACTTCCAGCAGCATTACAGCACATTGGTTGAGACATCCAACGGTGGTAAAGGTACCGCCCTCGGAGACGTTAACCTTGATGGTGTTGTCAATGTTCTAGGTGATGCGTTTGCTCTTGTCGGAAACCTGAACAACCCCGCAACAAGCTGGTCACAAGGAGACCTTAACGCTGACGGAGCCGTCAACGTTCTTGGCGATGCATTCGGCTTGGTTGGAAATCTTGGTGCAAATAACGGTGGTGGCGGAGCTGCTCCTTCAGCTGCTGCTGTTCCTGAGCCCGGCAGCCTGTCGTTGCTGGCTTTGGCCGGTCTTGGCGTTGTTGTTCGTCGCCGACGCTAGAACGACAGATTTATGTCTTGATGTCTGGGTAAAAATCGGGACGTCAAGGTAATTGGAGTTCGAAAGCAGTCGTGTTGAATGGCACGGCTGCTTTTATATTGGTCGTTGGTAAAGTGGACGTGAGAGCGTGAGTTCAGCCAGAATAGCACTTCGAGTTCGTCGCAGTTCGTTTGGTGTGCGGAGCGTGAGCCGGAAAATCTTCCGGCGATCAGGCGGCTTTCGGGTCTTGGGGCCTCGTGGCTGGCTGCTCAGCTGCTCGTCGGCGTAACGTCTCTTGAAACGCTTTGCGAATTGTTGATAATCCGGGATTCATGGAGTTTTGACCCCAAGTCACCTGACGTTCCCCCGGATTGGCTGCCACGATGAGCGAAGATGGTTTGATGATTGAGGCGGAAGGCCTCTGTAAGTTTTATGGGCCGTTTGCTGCGGTCAACGAAGTCAGTTTTACCGTCCCTCGCCGGCAGGTATGCGCTTTTCTGGGGCCAAACGGAGCCGGGAAGTCGACGACGATGAAGTTGTTGACGGGGTTTCTTGCCCCGACGCGAGGCACCATTCGTATCGCCGGGCACGATATGGATTCGGCGCGGATCGAGGGAAGTCGGCACATTGGCTATCTGCCTGAAAACGGACCTTTGTATGAAGAAATGACGCCGCGCGGAGCATTATCCTATCTTGCTGGTGCTCGTGGTCTGTCGGCTGCTCAAAAGAAAGATCGAACCGACTTCGTTGTTGACAAGTGCAATCTGGAAGAGGTTTGGAACAAGCCAATCAGCAAGTTGTCTCGAGGCTTTCGGCAACGCGTTGGAATGGCTCAGGCTTTACTTCACGATCCTGACGTCCTGATTCTTGATGAACCGACGAGTGGCCTCGATCCGAATCAGTTGGTCGGGATTCGCAAGTTGATTCGCGAACTTGGCGAAACGAAGACCGTTCTTCTTTCGACGCATATCCTTCAGGAAGTTGAGATTCTGTGCAGCCGGGTGATCCTGATTGATCAGGGTCGGATCGTTTTCGATGACGCGATCGATCAAATGGGCCAACGTGAACAGATGGAGCAGAAGTTCCATTCGTTGACCCGTTTTGCAACCGCCTCGTGAAACAGATTTCGGACTGCACGCGATTGTTTTTGATGAAACGCTCGCGTTTTTCCCGGCAAGCTTCCTCATTTATTTCATTTTAATGCGATTTTTTTCGTCGCGATTTGGTTAGAGAGTAATCATCCATGATTCGTTGGCACGTTGTTTCAGCGGTTTTCTGGCGGAACGTCAAGCAGTATTTCTCAGGCGTACTGGGGTATCTGTTTATCGTGGTGTTCGTCACCGTTTGCGCCGTGATGGCTTTCAGTCCTCAATTTTTTGCAGACAACCTCGCGAACCTTGATCAATTGAGTCGCTGGTTCCCGATGTTGTTGTTGTTCTTCGTTCCCGCCATCACGATGTCGGTCTGGGCAGACGAGAAACGACAGGGAACGGACTCGATTCTGTTCACCTTGCCTGCGTCCGATCTGGATATTCTGCTTGGCAAGTATCTGTCGGTCGCTGCGGTGTACACGATCGCCCTTTTGTTTTCCATGACGCAGCTAATTGTGTTGGCGCTGGTTGGAAATCCTGATTGGGGAGTGATCGCAACCACCTATGTTGGTTATTGGCTGGCGGGGCTGGCGCTTCTTTCCGTTGGAATGTTCGCCTCATCACTGACGGGAAGTTCATCCGTCGCGTTTGTTCTGGGAGCATTATTTTGTGCAGTACCCGTTCTGATCGGTGCTTACTTTCAGGGGTTCACCGGAATTGAGCGACTGGGTTTCGAATGGAATTTGCGAGACTTCACCCTGGGGTTGATTCCTTTTACCAACGTTCTGTATTTCATTTCGTTAACCCTCGTGATGTTGTACTTGAACTTGGTGGTCGTTGGAGAACGGCATTGGCGGAGAGGAGAGCAAACGTCGCTGGCGATGCAATTTGCGATTCGTGCGGCTTCCCTTGCCGTTGGATTGATTGCGTTCAACTATTTGTGCGGGAATGCGATCTCCAGCACCTGGTCCCGAGCTGATCTGACCAGCGAGCAACTGTACACACTGGATAACGCCACCGTAGAAACACTTCAGAAGGTCAAGGAAGATGATCAACTGGTGACCGTTCAAGCGTTTGTCAGTCGCGACGTTCCGCGAAAGTACGTCAACACGAAGAAACAGCTGGTGGGTTTGCTGCGTCAGTTTGACGAATATGGCGGTCAGAATGTCGATGTCAGATACGTCGACGTAACGCCCAACAGTCAGGCTGCGATTGATGCTCGGTTCGTTGGGGTCGAACCAGAGTCTGATCGTTCCGACGTTGGTGGTCGAATGGTGGAACAAGATGTGTTCCTTGGCGTCAATATTTTCAGTCCCAACTCGGACGTGACGCTTCCTTTTCTCGGTGAGGGAACATCGCTGGAATATGAACTCAGCCGATCGATTGCCACCGTTTCAGACAAATCAGACAAGCTGACCATCGGAATTCTGGACACAGACGCTCATTTTGGTGGCCCGGAAATAGAAGGTCGTCGGATTCCCTGGGCGTACAATTCTGCAATCGATGAATTGAAGAAACAGTTCACGCTCAAGTACATCGATGCGGCCGATCTGCCTGATTATCTCCCTGCCGAAGAGGCGAATGAAGCAGACGCGAATCCCGACTCGGAGGAAGCCGATTCTCCGACCAAGCCCTCAGCGAAGACGCCTCCCAGTGTGTTGGTGGTTGCCGACCCGAGTAGCCTGGATCAATCTGGCATGGAGTCTTTGGTCTCATACGTCAAAGCAGGCAACAAGGCAGTGATCATGGCCGATCCCCTGCCCTTTTTCTGGACCTATCAAAATCCGATTGGACTGGGTGTTTTGAATGCTCCGCGCCAGCCTCGAGTGCCTCCGCAATCTCAATACGCGGAAATTCTGACCAGCAGCATGGCTCCCAAAGCAGATGGCGGACGGGCAACTGCGTTGTTGGAATTGCTTGGGATTGAATGGGATTACGGTCAGACTGTCTGGAGCATTTCCAATCCGCATCCGGGTTTCAAAGGTGAGTGGCCAGGTTATCTGGGCAACAGCTGGCCGGAATATTACGGGCCGTATGATAAGGCGTACGTCTTCGTCCGCGACCATGGTGATTCGATTGCCTTCAACTCAGAGAGCAATATTTCCAATGGACTCAACGAGTTGTTGATGTTCTATCCGGGATCCGTCAAGCCAAAAAATGATTCGAACCTCACGTTCACGCCTTTGGCCAGCCTTGGAACCGATTCAGGTTCCACTCCGTGGTCTTCGCTAACGCAAACGCCCGAGCAGGAAATGCGGATGTTCGACCCGCGTACCGGGCAAATGACGATTGAGAAAGAACCGGCTCGCAGTCAGATCACGGGTGGTGACCTGATCGTGCTCGAGCCACTTCCTCGAAATGCGATCATCGATGACGCTGATCACGTTGTCGCGGCGCGTATTTCCGGCGATGGAGAAAGTGAAATCGATGTCGTCTTTATCACCGATACCGACTTTGTTTCTGACCTGACTGGACAGCAGGAAGAAGCACTTGGCCAACGACTTGATAACCTTGCGTTTTTGCAGAATGCGATCGAAGTTCTGGCAGGCAACGAAGATTTTGTGCGTTTGCGAAACCGCCGTACGAAACCCAGGACGCTGGTCAAGCTGGAATCGATTATCGAAGACTACAAAGCAGCCCGAACCGTTCAGCAGCAGGATGCGGAGGCCGGTATTCGAGAAGAACTTGCCGAGGCTCAATCAAAACTGGATAAGGCAACCAAAGAAATTGAAGACAACCAATCGCTGAGCTTTTTTGAAAAAATGCAACGCACTTCTCAGGAAGCGTCAGATTCTCAGCGGCGTTTTGACTTGAAGAAGAAGAAGCTGGACCGCGAGCTCAAACAGAAAATTGCGAAACTGGAAACAGAAGAACAGAACAATATTTCACGACTTGAGACGGCCGTGCGATATGCGTCGATCTTTGCGGCTCCACTGCCGGCATTGCTTCTGGGAGTGTTCGTGCTGGCGAGGCGTCGTAAGAACGAGCAAAAGGACATTGCCCCTGAGCGTCGAGTCTCCGAATCGTAAAGTAGCCATCGACTCAGGCCGGCGGGTGACGATTGGTAGCCGGTTTTTGCAACACATCGAAACAGTTCACAAGTAAGAAGTCTGATTTTTTCATCATGCAAGAATCTACAAAGACCAAAGTTTTTGTCGGCGGTGCAGCCCTGATGGTGCTTGCCGCCGCGATCAGCCATTTCGTCAATCAACCTCGAGTCGCCGGTGAGTTTGCCAAGGTTGGCGAGCCGTTTTTCGAAAACTTTCAGTCCAGCGATCAGGCGACATCCCTTGAGGTGGTTGCGGTAGATCCGGAAACAGCTGAACGTAATCGGTTCAAAGTTGCAAAAATTGACGGACTGTGGCGGATTCCGTCGCACGAGAACTATCCCGCCGAGGCCTCCGCAAGGCTGGCGACCACGGCCTCGTCGATCATCGGTATCGAACGCGAGTCACTTGCGGGCCGCGGGAAAACTGATTTTGAACGCCTTGGCGTCGAAGATCCTCTGAACGAGGAAGTGGAAGACCCGGAAGCGGTCGGCCAACGCATCACACTGAAAGATGAGAACGACGAAACTCTTGCGGACTACATCATTGGAAAGCAGGTCGAAGACGTCGCGCAAGCGCCTGAGGATCGACCGTTCGAAAGCGGTGAAAATCGTCAGACTTACTTCTATGTCCGCCACGCGGATGAGCAACAGACCTATATCGTGCCTTTGAAGCTGGATTTGTCGACCCGATTCTCCGACTGGATTGACCCCGATTTGCTTCGATTTGAATCTTCAGACCTCAGCCAGATCACGGTCCGAAACTACTCGTTGGAGGAACAGGTTGGCGGGAACCCACTGATTCCTCAGCGAGCATTGGTGAAGAAGACGGGGGATACGCTCGAGCTGGCGAAGGGCGAATCGGGCAGTTGGGAATTGGCAGGTGTCGATGACGCGAAAGAGGAATTCGATTCCGGCAGCGTCACGGAAATGGTCGACGTGTTGAACGAGCTTCGCATTGATGATGTTCGTCGGAAGTCGACGTTTCAGGACAAGCAGTTGCTGACACCCGATTTGAAGCTCAATGATGATCCCGAGTTTCTCAAGTCACCGGAACAGTACAGTCAGGCGATTCAACGACTCGTTTCTGAACTCGAGGACAAGGGTTTCAATCTTGCGGGAACTCAGGAGCAGTTAGAACTCGTTTCCAATAACGGGGAAATTCAATTCGGTACAACCGAAGGTCTGCGTTACACACTTCATATTGGTGCTCCGTTCGAGGAAGGCGACAGCGAAATCAAAGTTGCTGGCTCGGTCGATACGCCTGACGAAGGTGACGGTAAGAACACCGAATCTGAACCCAATGCCGATGCCACGGACGCGTCAGAAGCAGAGGATGACGCAAAAAGCCGGTTCATGTTGGTACGCGTTGAATTTGATCAATCCTTGTTGAGCGATGCCCCGGAAGAGCCTGTTAAACCGGATGAGCCCAAAAAGCCCGAGGGCTACACGCCGCTTCCGGATTCCGAAATAACATCTGATCAGGCTGACGATTCAAAAGAGGCGGTTGATGACGATGCAGGTTCCAATGATGAACCGTCAGCGGGTGACGCTGAATCCGACTCAGATAAAAAAAGCGATGGCAAGGAATCAGAGTCCGTCGAAGAAACAGACGAAGCAGAAGCTCGCCCTGCTTTTTTTGAAGCTTACGAAAAAGCGATGGAAAGGCATGAGCAGGCTCTGGTGGATTACGAGCTCGAAAAGACTCGTTACGAAGACGATCAGAAAAAGTTTGCCGAGCGAGTTGAAGAGGCGAGGAAGCTTGAGGCTGAACTCAATGAACGTTTTGGCGAGTGGTATTACGTTATCTCCGGCGAGAACCTGAAGGCGTTGCAGTTGAGTCGAGCGGATTTGGTTACCAAAAAGAAACCGCCCGTGGTTCCTGCTGCCAAGGATCCAAGTACCCTGCCCGCTCGTCCCGATATTTCGTTCGATGGCGGGCCCGAGGATCAGCAGGAGTCGTCTGAGGAAGCAACTGAAGCAGCGGACAAGTCGGAGTCAAAGGACGAAACCGAGCTGAAACCAGACTCACCAAACGCGTATTCGGATACGACTGATTCTAGGACAGCTGAAACTGAGCCCGCAGCAGAGACTTCGTCTGATCGCTCGAGTGATCTTTCAAACGAGTCTGCCGCTCCAGTTGAAAATACAGGCAAGGAGGTCGTCGAGCCGGCAGCTGATGGGTCGGTAGCTGAACCCGTTCCTCAGCCGTCAACAACCGCTCCGACTGCCGAGGAATAAGGCTTCAACGGGAAATCAAATTTCCGAGAACTAATTCAACATCGAGCCATTTGGGCACTCACGGCGTGTTGATTTAGTGCATGTTGCACTTAACTGTAGCGTCTGCGGCGTTGAA
>CAYXWX010000105.1:0-15044 GCA_964468915.1 uncultured Pirellulaceae bacterium | reverse complement strand
ACCGAATCATCATTCCGTGAGCCTCAAAAGCAAAAAATAAAACGAGACCCTCCGTAAGTAACAACCCTAAAAACGAGTTGGAACAAAGCACTAGGGAAATCGCTCGTAACCAAAAGAGGTTTTTCCAAAGTTCCGTAGCGTCTTTTGAGTGACGCAGACAACGTGGTGAACGCTCCAGGAGTTTTGCAGAGGACTTAGGTCGCACGCCGCTCGCAAGCGTTTGTTGTCACGGCTTTCGTTTTCTCTTGGCCGCTTTGCGGTCCGGTCGATAGCCCTGCCCGGGAGCGTAGCGTCCCTGTTTCTTCTTCCCCTTCTTTTTGCCTTCGCCAGCGGCTGATCCGTCCGCCATCCGATGAACGTACTCGCCCCGAAATTGCTTGCCCGCCATTTTGCGACGCTGAGTAATCGCTTCCTTGGGCGGTTTGGCCGGAATCAGGCAATCACATCCGCTGCCGATTAACTCACCACGCCCCGCTTGCTTTAACGCCTTGGCAACTTCGAAATAGTTTTCGGGTTTGAAGAACTGCATCAGGGCTCGCTGGACGTTTCGATCCTTCAGTTTTTTGGCGATGAACACCGGCTTCTTCGTGAACGGATCCATTTCCGTGTAGTACATCGTCGTCGCGACATCCAACGGAGCCGGAATGAAATCCTGAACCTGATCGGGCTTGTAGCCGTTGCGTTTCAGAAAAACTGCCAGATCGATCATGCTGTTCACGTCACTGCCGGGATGCGACGAGATAAAGTACGGTACCAGATACTGCTTCTTGCCGGTTTCCTTTGACTGGTTGCGGAAGATCTCGCTGAAGTTTTCAAAGTCGTCGACGCTTGGTTTTCGCATCTTGTCCAGCACGCCATCGCTGGCATGTTCAGGAGCAACCTTCAGCAAACCACCGACGTGATGCTCGGTCAGTTCCTTGACGTACTCGGGACTTCGCCGAGCCAGATCCATGCGGACGCCGCTGGCGACCAGGACTTTTTTAACTCCTTTGACTTCTCGCGACTCTTTCATCAACTGAATCAGTGGTCCGTGGTCGGTGCCAAGTAATTTGCAGATCTTCGGGTGGACACACGACTGGCGTCGGCAGACGGCTTCGACTTCCGGCTTCGAACATTTCATTTCGTACATGTTCGCGGTCGGGCCACCAATATCGCTGACGACGCCACTGAATTTCGGGTCGGCCGCCATCTGGTTGATCTCGCCCAGCACCGAATCTTTGGAACGGGATTGGATGACCCGGCCTTGGTGGGCCGTAATTGAACAGAACGTGCAACCACCGAAGCAGCCACGCATGATCGTGACGGAATCCTTGATCGTCGCGAACGCGGGAATCGGCTCCTTGTAGCTGGGGTGAGCCTTGCGTGTGTAAGGCAAGCCATAAACTGCATCCATCGCTTCCTGGCTGATGGGAAACTGCGGCGGATTGACCACGACCGTGACGTTGCCGTGTTTTTGAGTCAAGCGTTTCGCGTTGTAGGGGTTTGTCTCGTTGTGAATGATTCGAGTCGCCTCGGCAAATGCAACTTTGTCTTCACACACTTCTTTGTACGAAGGCAGTTCGAGGGCATCTTCGGGAATCGGATCTTTGGCTCCGGCCACGTAAGCCACGCCCAACATGTCTCGCAGGTCCTTGACCGACTCGCCCGCATCCAGACGCTGAGCCATTTCGACGATCGGGTTTTCTCCCATGCCGTACGCAACCAGATCGGCTTTGGAATCGAGCAGGATGGACTTGCGAACGTTGTCGCCCCAGTAATCATAGTGAGCCAACCGTCGCAGGGATGCTTCGACTCCGCCGGCGATCACGGGAACGCCTTTGTACGCTTCGCGGGCTCGATGGCAGTAAGAAAGTGTGGCTCGGTCAGGGCGCAAACCAATTCGTCCGCCCGGCGAATACGCGTCGCTGTTGCGAACTTTACGATTGGCCGTGTAGTGATTGATCATGCTGTCCATGTTGCCGGCACTGATGGCGAAGAACAGCCGAGGTTTCCCGAACCGTCGCCAGTCGTCACACGAACGCCAGTCGGGTTGTGAAACAATGCCGACTCGGAACCCGGCGGCCTCCAGGGTGCGGCCCAGAATGGCCATTGCGAAGCTGGGGTGGTCGATGTACGCGTCGCCGGTAACGAACACGATGTCCAATTCGTCCCAGCCACGTTTCTTTGCCTCCTTCATGGACATAGGCAATGGGATTTTGCCCGCGGGTGTCGGTTTGGCGGTGCCTGAGAGAACCTCCAGACGCACGCACTCCTTTTTGGCACGGTCAATTTTTTTTTCGATGACAGGGAGTTGCATGGTGCGGTGAAAGGGGCCAGAGCTTCGGTTGGGACCTTGTTTTGAAAGTTGCTGCTCTCTCAATATGACTGATTCAGGTCGCATTGACGATGAGCAAATCAGCCGCAACGTTGAAAAGTCCGGCATTCGACACTTTTGGGCAGCGGAAACGCGATGCCGCGATTGGTCACGCCGGTAAGTCAATCTCGGTGGGACAATTTGGCGGTTTGGCAGGCTCGGTGCTTGCACGGTAAGGCAAACTGACTCAGCAAACTGACTCAGTTGTCGGTTTACGGCAGGCAGGTGTTTTGCCGGTTGGGCAAACTGTCCGCGAGGCGTACAATGCTTGGTTCGATTTCACCGCTATTCCACTGGACGGACTCACCTAGCTTATGCCTGCTTCGGATATCGTCGTCAAAGGTGCCCGCGAGCACAATCTTCAGGATGTCAATCTTGTACTGCCCCGCAATCAACTGATCTGTCTGACTGGCGTCAGTGGCAGCGGTAAAAGCTCGTTCGCGTTCGACACCGTTTTTGCTGAAGGGCAACGCCGCTATGTTGAAAGCCTGTCCAGCTACGCGCGTCAGTTTCTGGGCCAGATGCCCAAACCCGATGTCGACCTGATTTCTGGGCTGAGTCCCTCGATTTCGATTTCACAGAAATCGTCCGGGAATAATCCTCGTTCGACTGTCGGCACGATCACCGAAATCTACGACTTCCTGCGCGTTCTGTTCGCTCGCGTCGGCCAGGGGTATTGCCCGAAGTGTGGCGAACCGATTTCCGCCCAATCGAAAGACCAGATTGTCGGCAGCATTCTGCAGTTGGAGAAAGGAACGGAGTACTCCATCCTCGCGCCAGTTGTGCGCAACCAAAAGGGCGAGCATCGTGACTTGCTGAATGACCTTCAGAAACAGGGTTACGTTCGTGTGCGAGTCGATGGAGAAGTTGTCTCGCTGGGTTCCGAAATCAAGCTCGATCGGACCAAGCGCCACAATCTTGAGATCGTCGTCGATCGGTTGGCTGCTCGTGATGATATTCGTGGCCGGCTTGGCGAGGCAGTTGAGGCGGCGTTAAAACTTGGGAAAGGAACGTTGATCGTTTCGGTAGAAGCTGACGATTCGGCCAAACCGCAGCAGCAACTGGTGGAATTGAATGGCTCGGATGAGGACGCCGACCAACCGACCAAAGCCAGGCGTAAGACGCGCAAGAGCAGGAAATCGACGACCGTCCCTGGCGATCGAGTGTACTCGGCCGACTACGCCTGTGCGCCGTGCGGGCTCAGCTTCTCGCCGCCGACTCCGCAGATGTTCAGCTTCAACAGTCCTCAGGGGATGTGCGAAAGCTGCGATGGCCTGGGAGAGGTATTCACTTTTGATCGCGACTTGATGGTTCCGGATCCCAGCAAGTCTTTCCAGCAAGGCGCGATCGCACTGCTTGGAAAATGGAAAGACCTTGGACGCTGGCGTCGGCACATCTATCAAGGCGTCGCCGATGCCGCCGAGAAGGAACACGGACTTGAGCCCGGTACGCTGCTGGAAACCGCTTGGGAAGAACTGACCGAAGAACAGCAAGACATCTGGCTGTACGGCACGGGCGATCTGCACATTACGTACACGTGGCGGGGTGGTAATTCCCCGATGAAGTACGGCGGAACCTTCGAGGGACTCGTCAGTGAGTTCGACGAAAAGTATCGCAACACCAGCAGCGCGCCGAAGCTGCGGTCGCTGGAAGAGTACATGGCGGAGATCCATTGCGTCGAATGCGATGGCGAGCGATTGAATGCTCAGGCAAGGCATTTTCGAATCGATTCGGCAAGCCCGAAATTCGCCGACAATCCCAGCCTTTCGATTTCTGAAATCTGCGACCTTTCCATCGCCGATGCGTACGAATTTTTCGCGGGACTGGATCTCGACGATACCAAACAGTTTGTCGCCACCGAACCGATCAAGGAGATTCGCAACCGACTGGGCTTCTTGTTGAATGTCGGTCTTGATTACCTGATGCTCAACCGCACCGCACCAACCTTGTCGGGTGGTGAGACTCAGAGGATTCGTCTGGCGGGCCAGATCGGCGCGGGTTTGGTTGGCGTTCTCTATATCCTCGACGAACCGTCGATCGGACTTCACCCGCGAGACAATGATCGCTTGATCAGTACGCTTCAGCACTTGCGCGATCTTGGGAACACGGTTGTCGTGGTCGAGCATGATGAAGACACCATGCGTCAGTCGGACTACTTGATCGACTTCGGCCCCGGCCCCGGTGTTCGTGGTGGCGAAGTGGTGGTTGAAGGGCATCCTTCCGAAATCATTAAATCCAAAAAAAGCCTGACGGCTCAATACCTGAGCGGTCGGTTGGAGATCGCGGTTCCCGAGAAGCGTCGCGAGGGTGATCCTTCGCGAGTGATCAAAATCAGTGGGGCTCGCCACAACAACCTGAAAGACATCGATATCGAGATTCCGCTGGGCAAGTTTGTCTGTGTGACGGGCGTCAGCGGCAGCGGCAAGAGTTCGTTTGTCAATGAAATTCTGAAAGAAGAGCTGCGAGAACGGTTGAACGGTGGCATTGGTGATCCGGGCGAATTCGATTCGATTGAAGGCATCGAGTTGCTGGACAAAATGATTGCGATTGATCAATCACCCATTGGCCGGACGCCTCGTTCTAATCCGGGGACCTACATCAAGCTGTTCGACGAAATTCGAAAGTTATACACCAAGTTGCCCGAGGCAAAAAAACGAGGTTACAAAGCTGGGCGGTTCAGCTTTAACGTCAAAGGTGGTCGTTGTGAAGCCTGCGAGGGAAACGGCAGCAACAAGCTGGAGATGGATTTTCTTGCCGACGTCTGGGTGACCTGCCCTGTTTGCGAAGGTCAGCGTTTTAATCGCGAAACGTTGCAGGTGAAGTTTAACGGAAAATCAATCGCCGACGTTTTGAATATGGATATTCAGCAGGCGATGAAGTTCTTCGAAAACGTGCCTGTCATTCTGAATAAACTGACCACACTTCACAGCGTGGGTCTCGATTATCTGAAGATCGGTCAGCCGTCCCCCACGCTTTCCGGTGGCGAAGCTCAACGCATTAAACTGGCCCGAGAGTTGGTCAAACGCAGTACGGGAAAAACACTGTACTTGTTGGATGAACCGACGACCGGTCTGCACTTTGCCGATATCCAGTTGCTGCTGAACGTGTTGCAGAATTTTGTCGAGGCGGGCAACACCGTGCTGGTCGTCGAGCACAACCTGGACGTGATCAAAACGGCAGATTGGATCATCGACATTGGACCCGAGGGCGGTGCCGGTGGTGGCGAAGTGGTTGTCGCTGGAACGCCTGAAACGGTTGCCGGCTGCAGCAGGTCGTACACGGGCCGAGCGTTGAAGGCAGCTTTGGCGGAGCGTGAGGAAATCGCCAAGCCGACGAAGGGTAAGTCAAGGGTTCCTGTCCAGGCAACAGAAATCAAGGTCCGTGGTGCTCAGCAGCATAGTCTGAAGACCGTGGATGTGGATGTCGCTCGCGATCAGATGTCGGTTTTCTGCGGGCCATCGGGAAGTGGAAAAAGCTCGCTGGCCATGAGCACCATCTATGCGGAAGGCCAACGCAGGTACGTTGAAAGTCTGTCCAGCTACGCGCGGCAGTTTGTCAATCAACTGGAAAAGCCGCGAGTCGACCAGATCGAAGGATTGTCGCCCGCGATTGCGATCGAGCAGAAAAATCTCAGCTCATCGCCTCGAAGCACCGTCGGAACGGTGACTGAAGTCTATGACTATTTGCGGATTCTGATGGCTCGTTTGGGAACGCCTCATTGTCCTGATTGTGACGTGCCGATCGGGACTCAAACCAGCGACGATATCGTTGACAAAATTTTGCGTTATGAAACGGGTGCTCGGCTGATGCTGCTGGCTCCGATCGAACCGGAATCGACGCAAAGCTATGAGCAGCTGTTTGACGAAATCAAAGGTAGCGGGTTCATGCGAGTGCGTGTGGATGGACAGACCTGCAAAATCGACGACGCGCCAATTCCCGGACGTCGCAAGCGTGTTGATTTGCAGATCGTGGTCGATCGAATGGTGGTGAAGCCGGAGTCACGGTCGCGAATCGCAGACAGTGTTGAGGCAGCTTTGGCGATCGGTAAAGGTGTGCTGATGGTCGCCGAACCCGAAGAGAGCGTGGACGAGAAACACTGGAAAGTCATCAGGCACAGCCAGCATCTGGCATGCGAGAGTTGCGACAGGAGCTTCGAGCAATTGACGCCCCACAATTTCAGCTTCAACAGTCAGTTAGGTTGGTGCGAAGACTGTGAGGGAATCGGGACTCAGACGGGTGCTGATCCGACCGTCGTGATGAACGATGCTGAACTGTCATTGAAAGATGGCGCGATTGGGTTGTGGCCGGATGTCAGCGAAGACGTTTCCCAGCGGATGATGTTGTCGTGGTGCAAGACCACAGGGATTCCGGCAGACAAATCGTTCAGTCAGCTTGATGCTCGACAGCGTCGGTTGGTCTTCTTCGGATCGGGCGACCGATGGATCGATGTGCTGGATGACAACGAAGAAGTCTCATTCAGCTTTCAGTTCAAAGGAGTCTTCCCGACCCTGGACGAGGCGTCACGACTGTCGGCCCGGTTGCGTCAGCAGTTGCAGTCGCTGATCGGAGAAGTCGAGTGCGGGACGTGTGGTGCCAGTCGTTTGCGAGATGATGCCGGAGCCGTGCGTTTCCGTGACTTGTCGATTGACGGGATCTGTCGCATGCCGTTGGGCGAGCTTCAGAAGACGCTGAAGAAGTGGAAGCTTGACAAGCGTGAGAAGAAAATTGCGGGCGAATTAATTCGTGAAATCACCAGCCGCATCCAGTTTTTGAACGATGTCGGGCTTGAGTATCTGACGCTATCACGTACCGCCGCATCTTTATCAAACGGCGAGGCACAGCGTATTCGCCTTGCGAGCCAGCTGGGCAGCGGGTTGTGCGGAGTGCTGTACGTTCTGGACGAACCCACCATTGGCTTGCATCCTCGCGATAATCATCGATTGCTGAAAGCGCTTCATCGCTTGCGTGACTTGGGCAACACGTTGATCGTAGTAGAGCACGATAAGGAAGTGATCGAGAACAGCGATCAGATTTTCGACTTCGGTCCTAAAGCGGGAACCGGCGGTGGACAGATTGTTGCCTCCGGGACTCCGAAAGAACTGGAAAAGAAGAGAGGTTCGGTGACCGGGCCATTTCTCAGTGGAAAGAAGTCGATCCCGATTCCATCGAACCGGCGACCGGCGTTAGTGATTGACGATCCCGTCAAAAAGACGGCGGCGAAAAAGAAGACTACGAAAAGCAAGGCAGCGAAAACGCCTGCTAAAAAGCCAATCGAGCTTGTTAACACGATCGATGTCGTGCAAGCCAGGCACAATAACCTGAAGAACATCAATGTGCGGTTCCCGCTGGAAACGTTGACGGTGGTGACCGGCCCGAGCGGATGCGGAAAGAGTTCGTTGGTCAACGAGATTCTGTACAACTCGCTGGCCAGACGTCTGCATCGAGCGTCAACTGTGCCGGGGGCTCATCGTGGTATCCGTGGCATCGAGCACATCAACAAGGTGATTCGCGTCGATCAGACTCCATTGGGGAACAGCCCGTCATCGAACCCGGCAACGTATACCGGTGCGTTTGATCTGATTCGGGAGTTGTTTGCTCAGCTGCCCGATTCAAAAGTGCGAGGCTACACGGCGCGTCGTTTCAGCTTCAATGTGCCCGGAGGTCGTTGCGAGGAGTGTTTTGGTAACGGACAGATCTGTATCGAAATGCACTTCCTGCCGGATGTTTGGGTTGAGTGCGAGTCGTGTCGCGGTCGCCGCTACAACGAGGATACGCTGGCGGTGCGTTACAACGGAAAGACGATCGACGATGTGTTGAAGATGAGTTGTGCCGAAGGCATCCGGCATTTCTCCAATATTCCCAAGATCCGACGCATCCTTCAAACGCTATGTGATGTTGGTCTGGACTATCTGACCCTCGGCCAGAGTGCGCCAACGCTGTCGGGAGGTGAGGCTCAGCGTGTGAAGCTGGCGGCGGAGCTCTCGCGACCCGATACGGGGCGAACGCTGTACTTGTTGGACGAACCCACGACTGGATTGCACTTTGAAGATTTGAACAAACTGTTGGAGGTGCTCCAGCGGCTGGTGGACGTCGGAAACACGGTCGTCTTGATCGAACACAATCTTGACATGATCAAAGCGGGCGACTGGGTAATCGATATGGGGCCTGAAGCCGGAGCCGGTGGCGGTAACATCGTCGTACAGGGAACGCCTGAGAAAATTGTGGAATACGCTGAGGCTGCCAAGGCGGCTGCAAGTAAAACGGGCAAAAGTAAACCCGGGATGCCACGCAGTTGGACCGGGGAGGCGTTGGCTCCGATTCTGGCTGAAGGCACCTACAAAAAACGGCCAACCTATGATCCGGCGAAAGATGATCGTTGGAAGAAAGGTGACATGGACATCGAAGACGTCGGCGCGACGGCTCAGATGCCGTGGGAAGCCGATGGTCGACGCTGGCATACGCTTGATCGTGTCGGTCGAGCTGGTGAGCCGGTGAAATGGGACGGCAGTCTGGTTTCTCGGGTGGTGGATCGCATTCAGGAAAACGAAGGATTTGCGGACACCAAATGGAGCGATCGCACCGTCGTCGAAATTTGCGGAACCAAAAAAAGTGCCGGTTGGTTCTTCCACGCGGTGACGGGCGATGCATGGTTTGTGAAGCTGAAGTTCCACGTGCGTCCGCGAACCTTCAAACGTGACGAACTGGTGGCTCGGCTTCCCTTGCTGACACCCAATGAGATGGAAGACATTCCCGTTTACGGCAATGCACCTCGGGTCAAGCTGACGAACACCAAAGCGTCATGGCAAGAGGTCGAAATTCGTGCTCATACCATGCAGGAGCTGGATCATCCTGAGTTCTGGAGCTTCGTGGACGAAGCGGTCGCCAGTTTCTTGAATCGGACTCAGGCCGATGGCGTTAACATCAAGGAAGAAACTCCGTGGGCGAAGCTCGGGCAGAAGTGGCACTTCATGCGCAAGGGTTTCGCGGCAGGGCAAGAAGTTGTCTGGGACGTGAAGGTCTTGGAGACGCTGCAAACGATACTTGAGAAAACAGTTCCCGAGGGCGAATTCGAATGGAGCAATAAACAGGTGGTGCATTTCCGTTTGCCCGAACAGAAAGAACCGCTGGTGAGCATCCAGACCAAGAAAGCGGACGGCGTCTGGTTGCACGTTCCCGCGCCAAAAGACTCGGTAACGGCAGGTCGAGTCGCCGATATCGCAGAAGAAGCGACGGTCGCAAGCAGCGGAAAGAATGACACCTTGAAGATGAGCTTTCTTTCGGTCGACCAGGTCAAGAACAAGGAACTGAAAAAATTCCTGCAAGAGCATATCGAATCTTTACCGGCGTGAGCGGCAATGCTTGACGGGCCAAGTAAGCCGATAAGATTCACGGGATTGTCGGGAGCCTTGCCTTCCCGATGAAATGCCGGCGGGCTAACTCGGATATTTCATCGGGGATGTCGGCCGTAACGCGCAAACCATTGCCATGCCGGAACTTCGGTTTCGGTATTGATTACCTTCAAATCGACAGACTGTTTTTGAAAACTCTCAGGTTTGCAAAGTTACGGCGGTGTTTTCGAGACCTTGTTACCGGCCTGCGAAATATCTGCGCTAAGGAGACGTGACCGTTGCCTCAGCAGCTTTGGCTGCCGCTAAAACGGCGTCGCTGGTGTGGCGAGACTTATGTCCTTCCTTGAAAAGTTTCTCGTCAACGATTCCATCGGTTCCAATGATCAACACGCCAGGGTGAGGAAGAAACTTTTTCGAATCCTTGTTCTCGAGGCCCAGTGATTTGATGGCGGCTCCATCAGAATCGGAAAGAAGCGGAAATGAAATCGATTTCTGGCTGGCAAATTTTTTCAGGATATCGACCGAATCCGGGCTCAGCCCGACGACTTGCACTCCGGCGTCTGTAAACTTTTTTGTGTCTCGTTGCAGTTGAACCAACTGCCGCTTGCAGAAAGGTCACCAATCCGCAGATCGGTATACGACCAATGCGACAGGCCCCGTCTGAAGCATTGATTGAACGGAGACCGTTTCGCCCTTTTGATTCTTCAAAGACACCGCCGGCATTTTCTGGCCGATCTTGATTCCAGGTGAAAACGCCTGTGCCTTCTGCGCCGCAGCAGTTTTTGCTTTGGTGGTGCCTTGCCCGGCTGCGACGGGTGACCAGCCAACAACGAGCGTGGCCAGAAGCAAAAGCCTGAACAGGCTCGAGTTCAAGTGCGAGGATTTCATTGGTAACTCCAACAGGAAATAGAAAAAGAGGCTCTAGGAATATATCGTATTCGGACTTGAAAATCATGCGGTCAATTTTCAGCAAGTTTGTTGCCGCCGCGAATGATAATTTCCATCCAGTCTTCTCGCCGGACGGCGCCAAGGATTTCGTTGTCTGGAATCTTCAGGTGTCGATTCAGAAAAATTCGATAAGGATCGCCTTGTTCCATGAAAGGCCATAACGCTTGACGTCGGTATTCGATCCTCGTTTGCTCGTCTTTCTTTAACGAGAGCAAATGTTCATGATCAACGTGGTACACCACGCAAAGAAAGTCAGAGTAGTTGAACGAGTAGTCGGTTGCTTCGACCAGCTGACACTGCAGATGCCCATCGATGGTCCCCTGATCGTTTCGTTCCAGTTGATTGTGGACGACAATCACATGAGCAACCGTAACGCCGGCTCTGGCGAACCACCACGCTGCGACAGCACATAAGGTGGTGATCAGCAGCAACCATTTCAGATTGAACGTGATTTTCAATTTTGCTCCAGGCTGGGGCTGCCCCCATCATCGGGGTTCCCGGTGTCATCGAAAATTCGATTCAGCTGACTGATGTTCTCTCGCATCATTGAGAAGTAGTTGCCGTCCGTCGGTTGGACGGCGACTCGGTTCAATTTGATGATTTGAAGATCGAGTGCTTCAGCCGCGGATCGAATTTCAGGTGCAGGTTGTCTGTCGCACAACAGGAACTCGGGTCGAGGCGTCAGCATCGCCAGTTTGGTCTTGATTTGTTCTTCTGCTTCGTCTTTTGAGGTCAGTTTGCGAATGTCAAGATGAACATCGTTTAACCCCGCAGCGCGAGTGAGAAATTTTAAGTCCGGTGAGAAAGTCAGGACGTTGAGTTTTGTCGAGCCTGTTGTTTTCACCTTTGGAAGCAACTGTGATAGCTCTTTCAGTTCTGCAATTAACTGGGCTTCGGCCTGGCCGATGGAGTTTTTTAAATCGGGATAAGCGCCAACGAGTCGTCGAGCCATGACGGTGACTTGTCTGGCCGCCATTTCCGGATCGAGCCACGTGTAGGCCACCATCGTCGGATGCGAGTGTTCTCCTTCGGGCCCGTGAGAGTGCACGATTCGAATGTCATTAACCGAAATCAAGTCGGCAAGTTTCAAGCCGTCGTTGGCCGTGGTGCAAATGCGGGATTCAGGCAAAGTGACGTGTGGGAGCCATGCCGCGAATGGAGCCGCCGAGCCGTTGACGAAAATGACGTCAGATTGCTGCATCGAAAGAATCTGTTCACGAGACGGTCGCCATGAATCAAGTGGTCCGCCATTGGGAACTATCGCTTGAACATCTATCGAATCATCAACCAGTTGCCGAGCGAAAAATGCCAGAGGATAGCCGACAGCTGAAACCTGTTTTGATCGTTTGCTGGTCTCGGGCGGTTGACGCGATGAGGTCGAGGATTCGCACCCCGTAAAGCACGAAACGATCAAGAGCATGACGCAGGCCATCCGGATGGTAGTCGCAACCTCCAACCCTCCGTAGCGTGCAATTACCTCACGTGAGAGCGCGAAGGCGCGGAGGTCGCGGCGTGCGAATCCGTTGTGGTCTTCGCGCCTTTGCGTGAGATTCGAAATTTCTAAATTTGGTGTCAACGTCGTTCGTCTGCTATTCGGCTAAACAATCCACCAGCGTATCAGATCATCGGCGAAAAAATGGATTGTCCATGCCGCAATCGCGACCAAAATTGCCGCAGTTGCAATGACAAACGCAAGCTCAGCGACTTGCATCCAGATCGCGGTTCCTCGGCTGCATCCGATCTTGAACAGCGTTTCCATTTCGCCGGTTCTCAGCTTTGCAGAAAGCAGCATCACTAATATTAGTAGCAACAGCGTGGAGACACCAATCAGCATTGCATTGGCATCGAAGAATCGTTTGATTTTGAATACCGCCGACATCAAGTTGCCAACAACAACTGATGGTCGTGCGAACTGATATATCGAATCCGACGTGTTGTACTCGCCTTGCAGAATGGTGTTGTCCTTCTCAGAGGAAGTGAATGCGAGAATGGCGGAGACGGGGAAGTCGTCTTGGGAGCCATGAAAGTGGAACGAATCGATATTTGTTTCAGTAATTTCTGTGTAGGGTAGGACAGCAGCGGACGCGATCAGTTTTTCACTATCTCGACTGATAAATTTCTCTTCATCCGTTTCGTCTTGAAGCTCCTGGTGTCCGTGGCCGTATCCGTCCATCACCCATGCCGTTTTCAAATCGACGAAAACCGCTTTGTCGTCCGGAGTGCTCGTCGGTTGCAGGATTCCGGCAACCTTCATTTTGAGCGGATACTTTCCAGCGATATCCAGCAGATTCTCTCTGTCTGAAAGAAGTGAATCGCCCGCTTTCAAATCGAGTGTCGAAGCAACCTTGCTGCCGAGAACGCATTCCCCAAGTGTCGCCAGCGGTTGGCCAGCCTGAATCTCCAGTCCACGTTGCTGGAAATAATCAAGGCTCGTGCCGACGATCGGAAACGAAGCAGCTTGAAAAGCCGAATAAACGGGTACGGAATTGGCGAGCCCGGTTTCCCGGATGCGTTTGACTTCGGAAAACGGCAGCGTCTGAGTCGGCGGTCGATCGAAATAAAGTCCATGCAGCACCAGATCCAGCGAACTACCTTTGGCTCCAATCATCGCTGGTGTCGCATCGGCACGCTGAACGAGTGATTGCTCGAATGTTGAAAGCAGTACGCGGATCCCAATCGGCAGAATCGCGGTCAGGAAGATACAGCCGATCAGGATCAGAGTTTTCGTTTTATGGAAGCAGACGTAATGCCATGCAAGAAAGAAAATGCCTTTCATGTTGTGAACGCCCCGGAATTTGAATCGCCAGCGTCGGGTTGAAGGAACGTTTCGAAATCGATCACTCGATCAAAGTCCTCCAGCAACGACTGATCATGGGTTACCACGACCAGCGTTTGGTTCCGCGAATCTGTTTCCCGAAACAGCAGATCCATCATCTTCCGTTTGTTGGCGGGGTCGAGATTCCCGGTTGGTTCGTCGGCAAGGATCATCTTTGGGTTAGTTACCAGAGCACGACAGATGGCAACCCGCTGTTGTTCGCCTCGCGACAGTTGGCCGGGATAGCGATTCGAAAAACCGCTCAGGCCGACCGAGTCCAGTAGTTGGTGGGGCGTGTTCTTGTCTGGGGTGTCGATGGTTGACAAGTTGATCCGGAAGGGGAGCCGAACATTCTCGATGACGGTCAGATACTCGAGCAGTTCAAACTGTTGAAAAACCATCCCGATGTTCGAGGCTCGGAAGTTTCGTCGGTCCCGGTCACTCATCAGCGTCAGCTGAGCCCCCGCGACAGAGATCTCACCATGATCAGGCAGCAGGATCCCGGCAAGCAGGTTCAGCAGCGTTGTTTTCCCTGAACCACTTGGGCCGATGATGACCAGCTTTTCTCCGGCTGAGACGCTCAAATCGTCAACCGTCAGGCGAAAAGGCGAAGCCTGGTATTGGAAATCGATTTTTCGGACAGCGATCATCCCCCAGTTATAGTTGATCTTCACTGTATCGTCGGGGCTATCGGCGGTTCATGCTTGAGTTGTTGAGTGGAGCCATGTCGGTGTTTGGCGTCGTTCGTAGAAGCCATTGTTTTCACCATCCCGCACAAAATTTCGATAGGAATCAATCCTGTGGCGTCGGCAAGCTCAAATGCAGCTGGATTAACCCTTTCAGTAGACAAGCGGTAATGAACGGACCGGCTTGGGGTGTCGCGAGAGGGGCGTCGACCAAAGGCTGCAGCTGGGTTTGGAATTTTAAATCTGCCATGGGATGGAGTCAGACAATTGCGTCTCAGGCAAGCGCGAAGAAGATTTCAATCGCATTTCCAGCGCGTATTTCAGGGAAATCGAACCATCAACTCGAATCAGGCTCGGCCGACCCGCTGGGAAACGCCGATCTGGCTGGCTCGGTCGGATGTTGCCATGCAAAATGCTGGAAATCGGTGGCCTGGGCTCTTTCTTGATGTGAGCTTGTAATGTCTTGATTGGTCCACCCGTTTAAACGGGGGCCGTTTCGATTGATTTTGGGTAAATTTGGCAGGTCGCGGCGGTCGTGTAAGGTTTGGCTAAAGGTCGCTTCGACAAGAGTCGAAAACTTGCTCAAATTCCAGTTTTTACGATTGACGGTTGCGGCCTCACTCCTTAAATTCTTGGGCTTCCCGTTTCTGGCGGGTAAATTGTAGTTTTCTTCAGCTTAGGCGACTCTGGGCTCGACCAATCGGTTGTGCCGTGGATGGCCACAGCCTGTGGCACATCTCTTTCTGGGAAAGATTTTCCGTGAGGGTTTTGTGTCGCGGTACAGCATCGCTGGCTGAAGTGGAACAGTTGACAGTGTTTGGAGATATTGCGTGGCTGCCTCGATTCATGAAGTGATTCGCATCCGTATGGAAGCGTACGACCACTCGGTCTTG
>CAYXWX010000104.1:0-15237 GCA_964468915.1 uncultured Pirellulaceae bacterium | reverse complement strand
TTACATCATATTGAACGCCGGTTAGTTTTTGCTTCAGATCTTTGTCAGCAGGGCGGATATAGTCTGCCATCGGTTTATCCGCCCACTGAACTGCCGCATCCTCCATCTTGGATCCTTTTTTTCCGGCAACTTTATACTTGGCGTCATCGCCCCAAACGCTGGTAATATACTGGTCACGCCCCGAGGCAAATCGGTACGTGGCGTACTTGACCGGATGCGTCAGAAAATAATCCTGATGATAGTCTTCGGCTTTGTAAAACGTCGTTGTGTCGCGAATCGGCGTAACGATCTCCTTGCTGAATCTGCCTGAATTGGCAAGCCGCCGTATTGATTCTTCGGCGAGCCTTCGCTCGGATTCACTTGCGACGAAAATTGCCGACGTGTAGGGTTCTCCACGGTCGTGAAAACTGCCACCTGCATCAGTCGGATCAATCGTCCGCCAAAAGACTTCCAGCAAATCGTTGTAAGCGATCTGGTTGGCGTCGTAAGTAACTTCAACTGCCTCCAAGTGACCTGTTTCGTGGCTGCAAACCTGTTCGTACGTAGGGTCTTCGACGTGTCCTCCGGTGTACCCGGAGACGACTTCGATGACTCCATCGACTTTCTGAAAGTTGGCCTCAACGCACCAAAAACATCCGCCTGCAAAAACGGCTTTTTCAATTTGCGCATTGGCTTGAGGTTGCATTTTTTTCGGCGCCGCAGAGCCCGGAAGTGCCCACCAGTAAACTGAGAACAGAATTGGTGCAACTAACAATATGACGAGTTTTTTCACTTTGAGTCTCCGATCAAATCAGGTTAATTTCCATTGAACGGTTATTTGAAGCGAGTACCCTACCGATCTTACTGCGTTTATGTTTTGGCGTAGTCTTTCCTCGAATCTGTCGACCGGATAATAGGATTCGGTCTTTCGGGCGGGAAGATACCGGGTCTCAGTGTGTTTGTCCGTAAGAAACCTCAATGCGCGTCGCCCATAAAGATAGCCATTGGCTACTGAACTGATGCTCAAATCGGCGCCACTAAACTTCGTGTTCTTAATAATTTGAATTGCTCAGTCAACAATTGAACAATTTAAGAGACGCTCCCCTGTCATGGTTGAGGCAAAAAGAAACGTGTAGTTTGACGTATTACCGTCTATCAAAATTGCCGCTGTCGCGATGGGGATAGATTTCCACTTATTTCAGAGACGTTTTTTTGTAGTTCCGCCTTCTCGATTCGAACGGAAACAAAATTGAGCGTCCGAGAAGTGTCCGAGAACTTCTTGTACTCATTCAAAAACCTTGTAAAATTTGGAGGTCTGGCGAATCGAGTTCGTCGCAAAATTCCGACAGAACCCGTTGAATTCTTCGACGAAAAACTAAAAAGCGTCCGTGGCTCAATTGGATAGAGCATCGGTCTTCGGAACCGAGGGTTGGAGGTTCGAATCCTCCCGGGTGTGCCTTCTTATTTGTGTTGCGAAAGCTAACCGCCCGTTATCTTGCTCGGGCGAATCAAGTTGCGAAGTTGGTTCACAGTGGTGGCGACCAGCGTTGGTACGACTCGCTTGGAGACCATCCGCAATGTTTTCTGCGATCTGCGCGTCGCACCCCAAAACGCCTTGTACGGCTCGTTGCCTCGTAAGAAATCGAAGCAAGTGTCGCCTCGTTCGATGGCGCGTTTTGTCATGTGAGTGAAAAGCATGTGCCCCGGTTCCAGCTTCATCGCGTCAGGGCAGTAGCCCGATTGGTAGAGCTGATAGCCATTGCTGGCATCAAAGTATAGCTGAGCACCAATCGGCCGATCGTTGTGCCAGACAACCACAATTTCAATCCCGCCGTTCGAGGCCAGTTCGTGAACGGCGGATCGCAGGAATAAGTCGACTCTTGAATCGTCGAAGATGCCCGCTTTGCCCATGGAAGCCCAGCGTTTGGTGTGCAGTTCTTTCAGGATCTCGAACGCCTTGTCAGGAGCCAATCCGGAATTCGTTGACGTGATTTCAAACTCGGATGAAGTGATCCGGCGCTCAGCCTTGTTGATCTTTCTTCGCAGCGAGGATTTCGCGTTTGCTTTCAAGTCTTGCCAGGAAGTCGGGAGATTCAATATCCAGCAGGGCTCAGCTTCGCGATGGTCGCTGCGATAGGTCGACTCAAATCGCTTTCTCATCGAAGTCGACAATTGATCGTTTTCGGTACATTCAAATTCAAGAACGTCGAAGCGTTCATTTCGAATGTGTTTAGTTAACGCCAGCTCACATAAATCCCGGTTCTCTGTGTTGCAGATCAGTTTGGTGTAGTCGGTGCACGTGTCGCCTGAGGCCAGGAATCGCAAGCGTTTTAAACCGAACCAACGGTCGACATAAAACGGTGCAAAGCCGATTGCACGTTCATCTTGATTGAATTTGAGCAGCTGCAACTGACCCGAATCAGAAAACGCTTTCCACCAGGAAAAGTTCCAGCCGAAACTGCTCATTGGATCTGGGGCTAACTGATTCCATTCTTCTTTCACGCGCTGAAAGTCATCGAGGGTGCTCAAGAGGCTGCCAGTGACGGGCTCTATCGATGCGAATTCGGCAATTTTCTGTTCCAGAACCTCCGTTGTCTTCAGAACTCGCGTTTCGAGTTCACGATCAAGGCTGGCTTGTCTCGGGCGGGCACGATTCGAATCAACCGTTTGATCAGGCGAAGTGGTCAATGAGAGATTGAGATCGTCGTTGACGGTCTGTTTTGATGTATTGAGCATGGACTACTTCGGGTCGAGGATCTTGATTGCGACCGGAGCGTCCAGCCAACGCTGGATTGCATACTGGTTTGACGGTCGGCCAGCCAGTTTCGAGCGATGGATAGCTCGGAAGACGGTGGTTTGTTATCTCGGTCGTCGTTGCTCTGAGCGTCAAACTTGGCACCATTCATCGAGGCACCGGAAAAATTGCCGGCTGACCCGTTAAACGTTTGGTCTGAGGTCGCAGGCAACAACGACACGGAATCGCTCACGATCGGGGTAAAGACTCTGGTGAAAAGATAGGTCAGCTCCTCGAAACGAGCGGTGATCTCGCGCCAGAAATGCGGCCTTTTTCCGATGGCGCCAGTTTATAACGGTTGCAATGGCATTTTTATCAAAACCGTTTGACACGAAAGCAAGGACAGTGGCTTTGTCAGAAGCGGTTGAACTTTGAGACCGTGAACTTTGAGATCATGAGCTTGGTAAAACCCGTTTGCTGCGCCTGCCGGTCGAGCTTGAGCCGTTGAAGGCAGAAAGCGTTGTATTGAAGGTGCCTCGTGCTTTGTTTCAACTCATTTTCAGGGTTGTTACTTGTTGAGGATCTCGTTTTAACTTTTGCTTTTAAGGCCCACGGAATGGTGATTCGGTCGGGTCAACCCTGATCTTCAGTTGGAACAAAACACTCGGGGTGATGCGGCCGTCGGGTATGAGGACGCGATTCGGGCGTGCATCAATGTGTTGCTGGCTCAGCTTGGCGATTGATCGACTGCAAGCACCAATGGTGCGAAACGGGTAATCGTGTAAAGTAAAGATCGGACTTTCGTGTTTTTCGTACCGGTCCAAACGGAACAGCAACCCAAGATCTGCCACACTCCTGACCTTTCCCATGTCCAACGTTATCACCAAACAGATTCCCAAGAATCTGCTGTTTCGCTACCGCGTTCCCTGTCGGCATATCAAGCTGAAGGCGACGGAGAAGTTTGAGCTTGATGAATCGTATCGACTTAAAAGTTTCGGTTCGTTCGAGGGGCAAGAACCTTACGCGGATGTCCGAACGGCATGGAATGAGTCAGGACTGTATTTCTCGGTTGAAGTGAGCTCCAAGACTCAGGCTTTGTGGTGCCGTGAAAATCAGCTGCTTGAAAGCGATGGAATGCAGATCTGGATTGATACGCGTGACACGCACAACGTCCATCGAGCGACTCGATTTTGTCATTGGTTTGCGGTTCTACCCGCAGGTGCAGGGACGAAGCAGATGTCGCCCGTGATCAGCACGTTGAAGATCAATCGTAGCCGCGAAGATTCGCCCGCGATCAACCGAGCGAAATTAAAAGCGTCAACTGAGTTTTTGAAAGGCGGCTATCGCCTGACAACGTTTATTCCCTCGGCGGCGTTAAATGGTTGGAATATCGATGACCATCGGCAGCTTGGTTTTAACTTGGCCGTGATGGATCGCGAGCTCGGGTGGCAGACGCTGGCCATTGGTCCCGAGCTTCCGATGGCCGAGGATCCGTCACTGTGGCAGTCGTTGCATCTGGTCGACTGACTCCGCCTTGTAAACGAGGCGACAGGTGAATGGATGTCTGCCGAGTTGGTGCCTGCGGCCTTGAGCTCACAGAGAATGTCCCGTTCTTAGCGGCGGTTGTGCGCCTGCGTTTATTCTCGAATCGCCCGGTCTCATCCACTGCGTTTTGACCGCACTTTGCCATTGTTGGCGAGCCTTCCAAGTCGGTCATCAAGTCATCGTTTGATGCATTCTGGAAACGCCCGGGAAGCTGTCTTTCAGACAAGAAGACTTCCGAACACCTTTTTGCTAATCGTTTGGTTATCGAACCCGTTTCTCGAAGCTTGACACGAATTTCTTAAAAAAAAGATGTTCATGTGAATTTTGAAAAATCTCAGGAAAGGTCTTTTGCCAACTGTATGTTTCTGGCAACAGCAGTGATTTTTCGGTTTGAGTTACATAGGAAATATCTGATGACGATTTTGATTGTTGATGACAGCAAAGCGATGCGCATGATCATTCAGCGAACGATGAAGAAATGCGATCTTGGAAACCCGACGGTTGTGGAGGCCTGTGATGGTAAAGAAGGTCTTGCCAAAGTCAGTGAGTGCAACCCAGACCTGGTTCTTTCTGACTGGAACATGCCGGAAATGAACGGACTTGAATTCCTCAAAGCCGTTCGTGAGTCAGGAAACCAGGTAACGTTTGGTTTTGTAACAACAGAGTGTACCGACGATGTTCGTGGTACCGCAAAAGAAGCCGGCGCTGAATTCTTCATCACGAAGCCTTTCACGCCCGAAAAGTTTGAAGCAGAACTGAAACTGCATGTCCAGGTGTGAGGAGAAAATAATGCCTACTGATTGTTTAAACCGAGTTCTGGTTGCCAGTACGTCGGAGATCGCCATTGAGTTACTCGGGGTGGATGTCGAGCAGAGTGAGATTCAATGTGTACTTCCTTCTGAGTGCCAGGGTTCCGGTCTGACACTGAAGATCGATGGTCACTCTTACGAGATTGGGATTGTCACGAAGCGTGATTCCTCACAGCAAATTTCCAAAGCCATGCTGGGGCTGGGGGACGACGACGAACCATTAGAGGACGATGAGCTGCTGGACGCGATCGGCGAGTTGGTCAATATGATCGCGGGACGTGTCAAAGGGAAGTTGTCCGATGAAGGAGGCGTTGTCGAGTTGGCTACGCCTCAGGAGATCGATCTTGAAACGTGGAGCCCTCAAGGGCTGATGTTCAAAGGTACCGACTTCGAATTTTCAATATTTATTACTTCCCATTGTACTGTTAGCTGAGGCAGAAAAATGACTGTTGCAGAATTTAGTTGCCAACCTGACCAAGTTGCCAGTCTGTTCAAGTGCTTGTTCCCGTCAGAAGTCTCTGTTTCAGCGGCTGCTGAGTCGGACCATTCCAAGTCTGATAAAGTTGTTGCGGTTTTTCGAAACGACAACGGTGACCTGACCGGTGTTTGCAATGCTGATTTTGAGTTTGCGGCCAGGGCCGCGGCTTCACTGACCATGATTCCTGTTGGTGGCTGCAATGATGCGATCAAAAGTAACCAATTGGATTCTAACTACGTGGAAAACTTCAATGAAGTCATGAATCTCATGGCCACGTTGATCTCGATGCCCGGAAGCAGGCGAGCCTTTCTTGAAAAGCTGATCGTGGGCGATGATCCGATTCCGGAAGACGTTGCCGCACTGTTGGCATCACACGACTACGCATCCACGCTGAAAGCGGACTTCTCCGGCTACGGAGACGGTGTGTTTTCGTTCTACGGATAACTGGAAATCGAAACAGATTGAGGTCAAAACAAGATGTGCATGGAAGATCCTGAACTGCTTGCTGAGTTCGTGACGGAATCGACGGAGGCGATGGCCGATATCGAAGGTCAGCTCCTGGAGATTGAGTCCGGCGGGGCAGATATCAATGACGATCTGGTCAACACCGTTTTTCGAGGTGTTCACTCGATCAAGGGGGTCGCGGGGTTTCTCGGTCTGACAACAATCAATCAGCTTGCTCATTCTTTGGAAGATGTGCTGAATCGGGTGCGCACGAGGGAGCTGGTTCCGACGTCGGAGATCGTTGACGTGATGTTGCAAGCTGCCGATGAGCTTAGCTCGCTGGTTGCCAGCCCCGAAACATCCAACGATGTCGATGTGGCAAAACACGTTGCCGCACTGAACGCAATCAATGATTCGGAAGCAATTTCAGAAGATACGCCCTCAGTCGATCGCTCTGAAAAGGATATTTCCGAACTTGCAGATACCGCAGTCAAAGCGGCCGATGAACTGGAGGCTGTCCCCGAAGAAGGTTCCACCGCAGAACAGGCTACGGACAAACTGGACTCACCTGTTCCAGCGGCGGCTGAAGTGCCAGTCGAACCAAAACCGAAAGTAACGGGTGCGTCCGGAAGATCGGCTTCAAGCGAGAAGTCCAGTACGCCCGCTGAGGCGAGTATTCGGGTATCTGTGTCCACGCTGGATCACCTGATGAATCTGGCGGGTGAATTGGTGCTGAATCGGAATCGTCTGCTGCAGTACGACGGTTTGGAGAATGATACCGATTTCAGTACGTTGGCGACGGACATCGATCACAACACGTGCGAGTTGCAGGAAGCGATCATGAAGACTCGCATGCAACCGATCGGCAACGTGTTCACTCGCTTCACTCGCGTGGTTCGTGATTTGAGTGCCAAACTGGACAAGCAATGTAAGCTGGTTGTCGATGGCAAGGAAGTTGAAGTCGACAAAACGATTATCGAAGCGATTGCCGATCCATTGACCCATTTGATTCGCAATGCCGTGGATCACGGAATGGAGACGCCTGCAAAACGAGTCGAAGCGGGCAAGCCGGCCGAGGGTCTGATCCAGCTGAGAGCGTTTCATCAATCAGGTACGGTTTGTATCGAGATTAAAGATGACGGCGCGGGGATCAATGTGGATGCCGTCAAACGAAAAGCCGTCGAGAAAGGTTTGATCTCGACAGATCAAGCTGACGCGATGCACGATCGCGATGCCATTCGACTGATTCTGATGCCGGGCTTTTCGACTGCCGAAGTGCTCAGCGATGTCAGTGGTCGCGGTGTTGGGATGGATGTCGTTCGCACGAATATCGAAAAACTTGGCGGGACCGTCGAGATTGACTCGCAGTACGGTTCAGGAACCACGATTCACGTGACACTGCCATTAACGCTTGCGATCATCCAGTCGCTGATGGTGAAATGTCGCGACGATCGCTTCGCAATTCCTCAAGTGAATATTCTCGAGCTTGTCCGATTGCGTGGGCAAGAAGTTAGTGAGCGAATCGGAACAGTCAACAACGCGGAAGTTCTCAGGTTGCGTGGTCGACTGCTTCCTTTGGTTCGCCTTCGCGAAGCACTGGGAATCGACGCGGGTGCCCCAGAAGCAGAAGTTGAATCGACGGTTGCCACCGAACAGATTGTCACCGATGAAGCCATTAACATCATCGTTGTTGAAACAGGACAGCAAAGTTACGGTCTGATTGTCGACGGCCTGGTGAACTCGGAAGAAATCGTCGTGAAACCGCTTGGTCGCCACCTGAGCAGCTGTCCCTGTCTGACAGGAGCAACGATCCTTGGGGACGGTCGCGTCGCCCTGATTCTGGACGTTAACGGAATTGCTCAACAGGCAAACCTGCGTGTGGGTGACTCGGAAACAACGAACGGAGATGAAGCAGAAGACAGTTCGGCTCGCGAGCTCGATAAGCAATCGGTTCTGCTCTTCACCAATCATCCGTCTGAGCAGTTCGCTGTTCCGATGGAAGCAGTGGCCAGAATTGAACGCGTTCTGTCCGATGAACTTGTCATTGTCGGCGGACAGGAGCTGCTTCATTATCGTGATTCGTCTCTGCCGTTATTGAGGCTGGAAAACTCAATGGACGCAATGGCTGCTCCCGAAGATCGAAGGGTGAACATCATTGTGTTTGAGGCGGCGGGGCGCGAGTTTGGTGTGTTGGCGACCGAGTTGGTCGACATTTGTGAATTGCCGGACGACTTCGAAGCGGGGACATTTGATGACACCGTAGTCTATGGATCGCAGGTGATTCAACAGAAAACAACCCGTCTGCTGGACACGATCGAATTGGCCAGACAATCACGTCCCGACTGGTTCGAAGCGAAGTCCAGCACGACTCAACCCACTTCGATCGACACAACGTCGCCAGCGAAGGCCGGAAACCCGAATTCTGATTGGGAGCCAGGCAGCAGTGTCTTGTTGGCCGAAGATTCCAGTTTCTTCCGGCGTCAGGTCAAAGCGTTCCTCGAAGAGGCGGGAGAGACCGTAATCGACTGCGAGGACGGTCGCGAAGCGTGGCGTGTGCTGAAGGAAACGCCTGATCGATTCCGCCTGGTGTTGACGGATATTGAGATGCCCAACATGGACGGTTTGGAATTGACACGGGCGATTCGCAGTGAAGATCGCTTCAGTGAGATTCCAATCATCGCACTGACTTCTCTGGCATCCCAGGAAGATTTTCAGCGTGGGTATGACGCTGGTGTAACCGAGTACCAGGTCAAGCTTGATCGCGAAAAGTTAATTTCAGCGGTGCAGAAGTTCAGTCTGGTTGCTGTCTGAACTGCCAGTGGAAACGGATTGAGCATTCAACTGAAAACGGTTTGAGAACAAAACATGAACAAAATTGACAACCTGCACGGCACGCAATTCGCAACTTTCCATGTTGAAAGTCTGCTGCTTGGTGTCTCGATTGACACGATTCAGGAAATTAATCGGCAGCTCGATGTGACCCAGGTGCCTCACTCGCCCGACAGCGTAAGAGGCGTGATTAACCTCCGTGGTGAAGTCGTGACCGTCGTCGATCTGAGGACCCTGCTGGGTCTCAAGCGTCAAACAGATACCCATGATTCACGGTGCATCGTCATCCACCTTCAAGACGAACTGATTGGTCTGCTTGTCGACCGTATCGCAGATACGTTGACGATTCCAGCAGACGGAATCGAGCCAACACCGGCCAATATTGACGGAATTGAAGGACGTTTTTTCAAAGGTGTTCACACGCTCGAATCTGGTGTCGTCGTTCTGCTGGACGTCGAGCAACTTTTGGAAACCTGTTAGATCAACCGCCGTCGTCAAATCACTCTTTTCAATCAACCTTTTGTAACAACTTCAAACTTGCGGCAGATCTCTCGTGCCGTCACACATGAATTAGGAGAACTTTTCAATGCGACTCTCAACGTTATCACTTCGTAACCTTGTCATGCTTGTTTGTCTGGCAGTGGCAATCATTCCCTTGGGAGCACTTTCATTGGTAATGTGGCAAAGTGCAGAAGCAGTTAAAGATGCAACCGCCGCAGAGTATGAAGCGATTGCAAGTAACGTGGGTGATAAGATCGATAGAAATCTGTTCGAGCGGTACGGAGATGTTCAGGCGTTCGGCTTGAATTCGGTCGCAACGGATGAAAGCCTCTGGTACCAAAAGGGTGAGAGCAACCCGATTGTGCAGGCGATGAATCAATATGTTGACACATACGACATTTATTTCTTCACGTTGCTGGTCGACTTGGAAGGAAAGCTGATCGCGGTGAATACCCGCGACGATTCGGGCGGTTCCGTTGACACAGGTGCTCTGTACGCCAAAGACTTCTCACGCGAGAAATGGTTCAAGGACGCAATTGCTGAACGCTTCTACGAATCGGCAGACGGGTCGTTTACAGGAACCGTCGTGGAGCACTTGTATGTCGATGAAGATGTGGCCAGCGTTTACGGGGACGAAGGTTTGTCACTCGGGTTTTCAGCCCCAGTGAAAAACAAGGCAGGAGAAGTCGTTGCAATTTGGAAGAACGTCGCCAAGTTCAGTCTGGTCGAAGAAATTGTAAGTGCTTCTTATGCAGAGCTTGCTGGTCGAGGGCTTGGTGCGGCAGAAATTACTCTGCTGGATGAGCATGGGAACGTGATTGTTGATTGCGATCCGACACTAAGAGGCAGCGTTGAAGTCAAGCGTGACATGGAGATCATCGGTAAGTTCAATCTTGCTGAAAAAGGAGTCGAGTCGGCGGTCAACGTCGTCGCAGGCGAATCAGGTAGCCTCAAAAAATCGTGGCATGCTCGCAAAGAAGTCTTCCAGACTGCAGGATATTCGCCGCTGAGTGGAGCACTTGGTTTTCCGGGGATGAAATGGAATGTTCTGGTCCGTCTTCCGCAGTCGGTTGCTCTGGCGAGTGCCAATCAATTGCAGCGTTCCGTTTGGATTTCTTTTCTGTTTGCATTTGCTTTGGTCACCGTTGGGTCCTATTGGCTGGCACGCACGATCAGCAATGTGATAAAAAACGCATCCGATTCTTTGCACGCAGCAGCCAGTAAAGATTACAGCCACCGAGTGGAGAGCAAGCTCTGCACGGACACAACGAAGCTGACAACCGCCCTGAACGGAATGCTTGATTCACTTGAGGACTATGAAGCCAAAGCATCCGACTATGAAGGGCAGATCGAAGCAATTTCAAAATCGCAGGCAGTCATTGAATTTGACATGGACGGTACCATCCGCAGTGCAAATGAAAACTTCCTCGCGGCGGTCGGATACACGCTGGATGAAATCAAGGGAAAGCACCATCGCATTTTCGTCCGATCCGAGGAAGCCAGCAGTCCCGAATATCGTGAATTTTGGGAGCGATTGAACGCAGGGCAATTTGACGCGAGCGAGTATCAGTGGTTTGGCAAGGATGGCAAGGAGATCTGGATTCAGGCGTCTTATAATCCAATCACCGATGTGAACGGAAAGCCTGTGAAAGTCGTCAACTACGCCTTGGACATTACTGATCAGGTGAACGGACGTCGTGAACAGGAGGCTCGAGACAGAAAGGTGGTTGAGTATCAAGAGAACGAAGTCGTCCGCGTTTCATCTTTGATGGCGGAAATCGCCAAGGGTGATTTGCAGCAAAACTATGTTGTCACCGAGTGCGAACCTGAAACAGAAGCTGTTCATGCGACATTCACCGGCATCGCTAATGCGTTGAATAACATGTGCTCGAACCTTCGAGAGGTGATCGGAAATGTTTCCTTGAATGCGAGTAAGTTGACAAGCGAATCGACAAGCCTGTCTTCGACGGCAACTCAATTGTCTGCAGGTGCCGATAGCACGATGACGCAGTCCGCAACGGTTGCTGCTGCGGCCGAAGAAATGGCGACCAACATGAAAAACATGTCGGGGTCAACCGAGATGATGACCAGTAACGTCAATTCTGTCGCCAAAAGCGTTGAAGAACTGACCAGCAGCATCAGCGAGATCGCCAAAACGGCCGAACAGTCTTCCGCAATCGCCGGACAGGCTGCCAGCCTGACTCAATCAAGTAACGCCACGATCGCAGAGCTTGGTTCGGCGGCTGAGGAAATCGGTAAGGTGATCGAGGTGATTCAGGATATCGCAGAGCAAACGAACCTGCTTGCACTGAACGCAACGATCGAAGCCGCTCGTGCGGGAGAAGCCGGTAAAGGTTTTGCTGTGGTTGCGACGGAAGTGAAAGAACTGGCACGTCAAACCGCTGGCGCGACCGAGGATATTCGAAACAGGATTCAGGTCATTCAGGGTTCTACCACAGAAGCGGTTCGCGCCATTCAGGAAGTCGGTGATGTCATCGAAAAGGTAAATCAAACCTCGGCAACAATTGCTTCCGCCGTTGAAGAGCAAAGTATTCTGACGCAAGGAATTGCCACGAATATCAACGACACTGCCGAGCAAACGACGACCGTCTCGACGGGTGTCGCTGAATCTGCGACTGCCTGTGATGAGATTGCCAGAAATATCGTTGGTGTCGACAAGGCAGCACGACAGACGGCTCAGGGAGCGACGGAAACCGAGTCGATCGGCGGTATGCTGGCTGATCTTTCAAGCGAGCTGCAGACGATGGTCGGCCAGTTCAAAATTGATGCAACTCCGGCTGCGAATCGGCCCGTTCCCGCACCGTCAGTCAACGGCGCGTCGATGGTCGAATCGTCCGCTGCACTGGTGTAGTGGGCGGATAGGTTTTGCAGGGCGTGGTGACGTGTTTTCACGGCCACGCCCTGCCGTCTTCTTTATCGTCAGTCGAAGCTGGGCCAACAACCATGCGTGTTTTAGTAATCGATGACTCGACACTTTTTCGAAAAGTTGTTCGCGATGTCATTCACGGAATTGATGGATTCGAAGTTGTCGGCGTCGCCGGCAATGGAAGGATTGCAATCGAGAAGGTCCGTGATCTTCGGCCTGACCTGATAACACTCGATGTCGAAATGCCTGAGTTGGATGGCCTCGGTGTGTTGAGAGAACTTCGCTCAATGACTGATCCCCCAGGCGTGATCATGGTCAGCGGTACGACCAGTTCCAATGCCGTCAAGACAACCGAGGCGCTTGAGCTGGGGGCGTTTGACTTCATTTTAAAACCTTCTGGAAACAGCTTGTCAGAAAATACCGCCGCATTACGACAGAATCTGGAGCCGAAGCTGGCGGGGTACGCTTCCGCCCGAAGACAACGGAAGCCTGCGGTGGAATTGGTCACCCAGCCACCGATTCGATTCTGTCCCGCTGATCGCAGGCCCCCTCAGGTTTGCCTGATTGGCGTATCAACCGGTGGCCCGGCAGCCCTCGCGAAGCTGTTGCCGGAAATTTCATCAGATTTTCCCCTGCCGATTGTGATCGTTCAGCATATGCCCGAGCTCTTCACTCGCAAACTTGCGGACAGTCTTGATCCCTTGTGTTCACTGAAAGTCTGCGAACTGCAGGATGGCATGCTTGTCCGCCCCGGAAAGATCTATATTGCACCGGGTGGAAAACAAACTCGAATCGAGTCTGGGATGCCTTTTCCTGTATTCAAGGTTAATGACGATCCTCCAGAAAAGCACTGCAAGCCATCGGTCGATTACCTGTTTCGGTCGGCGTCGAAGGTCTACCGAGGCCGAGCGTTGGGAGTGATTCTGACCGGCATGGGAGACGACGGTTTGGAGGGTTGCCGGTTGCTGGTGGACGCCGGCGCATCGATCGTCGCGCAGGACGAAGCGTCCAGCGTCGTCTATGGAATGCCAAAGTGTGTGGTTAACGCGGGATTGGCAAGCAGCGTGGTGCCTCTGCGAAAAATGGCGGACACCATCGAATCGTTTGTCGGAGGGAAAGTACCATGCTGATCAATAAGTCAGAAATTGATGCGGTATGCGACCTCGTGATGGATTTATGCGGCGTCTATCTTGATTCCAGCAAGTCTTATTTAATCGAGAGTCGCTTGAGCACCATCGTTGAAAAAAACGGTTGCAAAAGCTACCGAGATCTGGTCAATGCCGTCAGACGGACATCAGATCTGGGACTCAAGCAGGATATTGTTGACGCGATTACGACCAACGAGACTTTGTTTTTTCGCGATGATTCACCTTTCAAGGCCTTCACGAACAAGGCGTTGCCGGAAATGATCGATTCCAAACAAGAAACTCCTTTCCCGCGTCGATTGCGGGTGTGGTCCGCCGCCGCAAGCACTGGCCAGGAACCCTACAGTATCGCGATGAGTATGTGCGAGTTGATCCCAGACGTGGAAGACTGGGATATCCAGATTCTTGGAACAGATATCTCAGACAAAGCAATTTCCAAGGCGAGCCGAGGCCGATACGACGTCAGTGAAGTTCAGCGAGGGATGCCGCAGCAGTTTTTGGATCGTTACTTTCAACGAAACGCAGAAGACTGGGTCGTCAACGATCAGATAAGGTCCATGGTTTCGTTTCGCAAGTTCAATCTCATGGATTCGTTCGCGACTCTAGGGCAATTCGATTTTATTTTTTGCCGGAATGTCGCCATCTACTTCACGCCCGACGCTCGAAAATCACTTTTCGAAAGGTTGACCCAAAACCTCTGCAAGCAGGGATACCTGTTTGTCGGTGCGTCTGAAATCATCAATAACCTTGGATCGCAGTTCGTGCCGCAAAATCACTGCGGAGCAGTATTCTATCAACCCAACATGCCCCAACTGGTTTAGGCAGAGATTCTTTCAAAGCTGTTCGCAGTGTCTCGGATCGGAATGGTTAATCGTTCGGACCAAACGGGCGGAATATCGATGACCATCGGCAGCTTGGTTTTAACTTGGCCGTGATGGATCGCGAGCTCGGGTGGCAGACGCTGGCCATTGGTCCCGAGCTTCCGATGGCCGAGGATCCGTCACTGTGGCAGTCGTTGCATCTGGTCGACTGACCCACTTTGTTGGTGAATTCGCAAGAGATTCGCCACCTGCGACAATTTGGCGTATAAAGAACGTCACGATCGCTCCATAGCAAACCCGGCAGGAACGGATTTCAAGAATTTCCATTTCTGTTCCATTGGGAGTCTTTCAGGGCCCTTAGCGGTTGCTATCGCATCGTTATTAGTTCCGTTCACGGAGCCCGACTAACCGGAGTGACTCTGTGGATCAGGAGAATCAAGAAAAATGGGAGGGATTGTAAAATTGGGCCGCGTTTGCGGGTTGCGGCTTGTTGACAGTCTGGTGAACGGGAGCTAGTTTTTCGCTTTCTTCAACTCTGTGTAACGATTCCGTGACAAAACCAGGAGAGATCCAAGATGAACCGTATTGTACTGGCGTTGACCGCCATCTGCATGACTATTGCGACTGTCGGCTCGGCAGACGCTGGTCTTTTCAACCGAGGTGGCGATTGCTGCTGTCCAGCACCAGCCCCTGTTTGCTGCCCTGCTCCTGAGCCAGATTGCTGTGCTCAACGTGTAGGTTTGCTGGAGCGTTTGCGTAACCGACCTAAGCGTCGTTGCTGCAAGCCAGTTTGCTGCCCTGAGCCAGAACCATGTTGTGCACCAGCTCCAGCACCATGCTGCGAGCCAGCACCAGCGCCTGCCCCTTGCTGCGAGCCAGCTCCCGCGCCGGCTCCTTGCTGTGCACCTGAGCCAGCCCCAGCACCTTGCTGCGAGCCAGCACCTGCTCCAGCTCCTTGCTGTGCAGCTGCTCCAGAGCCAGCACCTTGCTGCGAGCCAGCTCCAGAACCATGCTGTGCACCTGCTCCAGCACCAGTCTGCTGCAAGCCAGCTTGCCCAGCTCCTC
>CAYXWX010000103.1:0-15831 GCA_964468915.1 uncultured Pirellulaceae bacterium | reverse complement strand
TAGGCGATGCTGGTCGCGTCAATGGCGTGAACAAAGGTGCCATCAATCTCAGCCAATGCGGCCAGTCCCGGATCGACGCCCAAGATATCGGTGCCAACCGAACCCGTGACTCCGGTGCTCGTTTCAATGATGTTGTAGCCACCGCTGACGATCGTTCCCCAGATGTCCGCCCCACCATTGGCCGACGTATTGTCGGCAACAATGCTGTTGCTGAGGTTGACGGTGCCCGCGTTGTTTCGGATTCCTCCACCGCCACCGCTTGCCGAGTTATTGGCGATGGTCGAATGGGTGACGTTCAGCGTTCCCATCTCCACGAAGATCCCCGCCCCATCGAACTGGCTGGTGTTACCGCTGATGGTGACGTTGTTCAATGTCGAGGTACCCGTCTGCACCCTCAACGCCGCCCCATTGCTCGCGTCGCTCCCGGTAATCGTGACGCGTTCAAGGTTGGTCGTACCATCGCTGAAGATCGCCCCGCCCTGCCCATTGACCGTGTCGTTGTTCGAGAACACCACATCGGTCGCGTTGAACGTTCCGGCGTTGAGCACAGCACCGCCGTCGTGGCCGCCGCCATCCGAATTGGCCACGGTCAGGTTCTCCAGCGTCAGTGACCCAGCGCCGGTCACTTCAAACATTCGCTCGCCCAATGACGTGGCGTCCAGGATCGTGGTGGCGGTGTCGCTACCGATGATCGTGATCGCTTTGTCGATATCAAGGTCGCCCGTCAGCCCCGACGCGGTAAACGATCCTGTTTCGTCCAGCGAATACGTTCCAGCACCCAGATTGATCGTCCAATCAGAGGCGGAATCGTTGTTGATGGCAACAATGGCTTCACGCAGCGAGATAAACCCGTCGGCACCCCGGTTAGCCAGCAAGGTTGCCACATCCGTCGTCGTTCCATCCACGGTGTCATTCGTGGTATCAACCGTAATCGGGCTGGTACCACTGAGGTTGTACAGTTCGGAAACATCCGATGCCGCCAGAGCTCGTGTATAAAGCCGCACATCGTCGAGGTTGCCATCGAAGTCACCAGTGCTCGTCGAGCTGGCACCGAATCGAAGCGGGTTGGCAGTGTTGATGTTCAGGGTTACAACAGAAGTGCTATCGTCCGCCACACCGTTGTGGTACCACTCTCCTTGATTGGCTGAGCTATCGTATGTGAACGCCACATGGTTCCAACTTCCGTCGGTCGTAGCGGAGATGGACCTGTTGATGGACGTGGTTCCTGAATCCATTTCCAACCGGATCTGACCGGAGCCGTTGAGCAGGAACCGAAAACCGGCCGAGCCACTTTGCCCGTCGTGATCGCCGACAAGGTGCACTTCGCCAGTGGGATTGCCGGATTGCTGGTACCAGAAGCCAACGGTCCAGTCGCCGGTTCCGAAATCCTGATTTACGTTATCCGGAATTTCCACGAAGCTATTGTCACCACCGTTATCGATGGCAAAACCGACAGCTTGATCACCAACAGCAGCGGGTGTTTCGCCCGTCACGTTTCCTGAAGAAACGAACCAGTCCTGATTGCCCGTCGAGTCAACAGAGATTCCACTTGTGTCGAATTCATAGTGACCCACGAGCGAAGTCGTGATATCGAGCGTGCTGGCCCACGTACTCTGGACGTGAGCAGAAAATACGACATCCGTTTCCACAAGTCCAACGGTGTACTCGAAGTACCAGTCACCGCCAAGGTCCGCATGTCCAGTCACGTCATCGCTGGCGGCCACGTCCGCGCCCGTCAAAGCTGCAATCGAGTCGATAAACTCCTCACCCGATTCCGTTTCGGCCAGGTTACAGCCGTAGAACAGCAGGTCAGCGTCAGCAGACAACCATTGTGACCACTGAGAAATCTGCCCAGCGACGCCGGGAAGCGAAGTCGAATCCAGCCACTGATTGCCCAGCTGCAATCCACCATCACGACCGTGGGAAACAATGTGAATCGAATCAAAGTTGCGGTTTCCAGATCGCAAAGCCTCCGTGATTTGTTCGATCCCGTTGCGGCCACCGTCAAGTAACAAAACCTGTGCGGATTCATTGAGGTCTGAGATCAAATGTTCGTAATCTTCAACTTGCGAATCCACAACGATCAGTTGGCGAGACGTTTCATCACCAGATGCGAATCCGGTTTCGGAGCTGTACTGAATTTCACTGAATGCCAGATCGTCGGAGGAAGTGTAATCGGCCGCCGAGGCATTAAAATCAGACAGCAAGTCATTGGCTTCGGCCGGCACAAAGACAAACTCGGCCGGATCCTGGGCGACCGAAACATCGAGCACTTCTGGCTGCAAGACAGCCGATAGTGGCGATGCATCGTACAGAACCCGCTGTTCCAATTCGAACATGCTGGGATTGGCGCCACTACTCGGGTCTGCAATTTCTCCGCCCAATTCAGAGCTGTCACCAGCTGCCGAATCCGCACGTTTTAATCGTGCCACAAGCGAATTGAGTTTGTCAAAAAGAGGCATTGCGGATGTGTTCGCATGACGTAAAGGTTCGGCGAAACACCCCAGACTCGACCACGAGCCTTGCGCAAAGAGGCAGTACACCGTGGTGAAATGTACGTCACAGGCACAGGCTGTGCAGGCGAAAGTGGCAACTCAACAGGTAAACTTCCGCATCATGATCCTCAGAATGCGAACGACCCGATCGCCGAGATCGTTTAAGTCACGAGTCAAGATTAACGATCTACTACAATTGACAGCTGTGACTTTCATGCGGTCAAAACACTGAAATTAAGCGGTTTGCCGCAGCCAAGCGTGAATCGCGACGCGTCTTTGAATGACCATAAATTGGTCAAAGCGAATCACCGCTGGTCGCACAGCACGCGACCGGGGACCGATCGAAAACTGGGGTCGACCCTGCCAGCGTCGCGGAGTCCATTTCTGTATCGTTTTGGAAGGCAAACCCGCGATGTCAAGTTGTACCCACCGAGCAGGTTGCAATCGTCAACATTGGCGATGCACTTTTCGATCAGCGTCGTTGGTAGCAGCGGCTTTAGCCTGGATATTTCGTAGGCCGGCAACAAGGTCTCGAGAACACTGCCGTAACTTTGCAAACCAGAAAGTTGTCAAAAACAGTCTGTCATTCTCGACGGCAACAAATCCGAGACCGAAGTTCCGGCAGGGCAACGGTTTGCGTGTTACAGCCTACATCTCAGATGATATATCCGGGTTGAAGGCTTTACTACGAACCATGTTTTAAAAAATCACAATCCCGATGCGCCGATGCGATCTGCGGCCAATAGCTTTGATCCTACTGGGATCACAACATAATGCTCAATCGCAGACAGGTTCTATGCGGGAACCTTGGCCGTCAGGAACTTGTGGCACGCTTCAGCTGCGTTACGTCCTTCGCGGATCGCCCAGACGACCAGGCTTTGACCCCGCCGACAGTCTCCCGCCGTAAAGATTCCGGCCTTACTGGTTTCATGATCATCTTCGTTGGCGAGGATGTTCGACCGCGCGTCTGTTTCAAGACCAAATGCCTGCGCCATGGTCTGTTCCGGGCCAAGAAAACCCAACGCCAGAAAAACCAACTGCGCTTCGATCACTTCTTCGCTGCCCTCGATCGGACTGAATGGTGCGACGCCGGGGCGTTCTTTGGACCAATCCACCTTACCGACCTTCAAGCCCGTCAGGTTCCAGTCGGAATCGCCAACGAACTCAATCGTTTCGGTCGCAAATTGCCGCGGGTCCGAACCAAACTTCGCCTTGGCCTCCGCGTGACCGTAATCGGTGCGGAAGATCAGCGGCCACTGTGGCCATGGATTACTGCCGGCTCGTTCATCGGGCGGACGGTCGACGATCTCAAGGTTCGTCACGCTTCGGCAACCCTGACGGATTGACGTGCCGATGCAGTCGGTGCCCGTGTCGCCGCCACCAATGACGACGACATCTTTTCCAGCAGCGTTGATTGGTTCACCGTGCTGAGAAAGCAGGTAAGAGGTTGAACCACGTAAGAAATCCATTGCAAAATGGATGCCATTAAGTGATCGGCCAGGAATCTTCAAATCGCGAGGTTCGGTTGCTCCAACACAGATCACGGTGGCGTCATAACGGTCCTGAATCTCTTCGGCCGACAGGTCGACACCCACGTTGACTCCAGTGCGGAATTCAATCCCTTCTTTGGTCAGCAAATCCAGACGTCGTTGGACGATTCCTTTGTCCAGTTTCATGTTGGGAATGCCGTACATCAGCAGGCCGCCAATCCGGTCATCCCGCTCGAAAACCGTGACCAGGTGCCCCGCTTGGTTCAACTGATCCGCACAAGCCAGCCCTGCCGGGCCCGACCCAATCACGGCGACACGTTTTCCACTGCGTTGTTTGGGAACTCGCGGAACCACCCAGCCGTTTTCAAAGCCGCGATCGATGATGGTTCTTTCGATACTTTTAATTGTTACCGGGGGTTCATTGATGCCCAATACGCAGGAACCTTCGCATGGCGCAGGACACACGCGTCCGGTGAATTCCGGAAAATTATTTGTGTGATGCAGCCGTTGAAGCGCTTCTTTCCACTTCCCCTGGTAGACCAGATGGTTCCACTCGGGGATCAAGTTGTTGACAGGGCACCCTGTTGCCAGTCGCTGGACGACTTCACCGGTGTGGCAAAAGGGGACGCCACAATCCATACAGCGAGCCCCCTGAGAACGCAGCTTGTCCTCATCATGCTCGACGATGAATTCGTTCCAGTCTTCCACTCTCGATTCGGCTGGACGTTTTCCTTCGTCCAGGCGATCGTACTCCATGAATCCAGTTGGCTTTCCCATTTCAAACTTCCGATTGAGTATTTTGATGTTGGTTTGATCGATAGCAGTCTGGGACAGGTTGAGCGTTGGCGCAGATGGTGGTCGCCGCCCCAAGTTTGTCCAGGTCTACTGCTGATTTACCTCAAGTAGCTTCACGCCGTTTGAGATTCTTCGGCAGCTTTCTGCTGAAGGATTTCGCGATATTTCACTGGAATGACTTTCTTGAAGTGATTTACGCAGCGGTCCCAATGATCCAGAATTTCGCCGGCCCTGTTCGAGCCAGTGTGTTCCAGGTGTTCCGCAATCAGTTGCTTCAGTTCAGCAACATCGTTCGGGTTGCTCATATCTTCAAGGGCAACCATTTCCATGTTGATATTTCCCAGAAGCTGATCGTCGGGATCATAAACGTAAGCGATTCCGCCCGACATTCCAGCTGCGAAATTCCGCCCGGTCGAGCCGAGAATCACGGCGCGTCCGCCCGTCATGTATTCGCAACCGTGGTCGCCAATTCCTTCGATAACCGCAATCGCCCCAGAGTTTCTGACCGCAAATCTCTCTGCCGCGACCCCACTGAAGAACGCTTTTCCACCGGTGGCGCCATACAACGCAACGTTTCCGATGATGATGTTCTCTTCCGCTTTGAAGGGCGATTCGGCTGGAGGCCTGACGATCACGGTGCCTCCGGAGAGGCCCTTACCCGCGTAATCGTTGGCATCACCAGTCACGCGAATAGTGACGCCTCCCGCCAGGAACGCGCCGACGCTCTGTCCGGCTGATCCAGCCAGCTCGATGCGGATCGTATCATCTGGAAGCCCGTCAGCCCCAGCGGATTTGACCACGTGATGGCTGAGAATCGCGCCGACGGCCCGGTCGGTGTTCACGATCGAGGATTCAATCGTGACGTTTTCTCCGTTCTCGATTGCCGGTTTGGCTTGTTCCAGCAGTTTCCAGTCGAGGACTTCGTCCAGCGAGTGGTCCTGGTCAATTGTGCAGTAGACTTCCACGTCGTCATGCCAGCCGACTGCCGGAGCCAGCAATTTGGAAAGATCGATTCCTTTGGCTTTCCAGTGGTCAACCGCGTCGTCCACATCCAATGCGTCGACACGGCCAACCATTTCGTTGATTGTCTTGAATCCGAGCTTGGCCATGATCTCCCGAGCTTCCTCGGCGACCATGAACAGGTAATTGACCACATGTTCCGGTTTGCCTGCAAATTTCTTTCTCAGTTCTTCATCCTGAGTCGCGATGCCAACGGGGCATGTGTTCAAATGACACTTCCGCATCATGATACAACCCATTGTGATCAGCGGAGCAGTCGCGAAACCGTATTCTTCCGCACCTAACATAGTGGCGATGACGACGTCGCGTCCAGTTTTCAGTTGACCATCGGTCTGCAATCGAACGCGAGAACGCAAATCGTTCATCACCAGTGTTTGATGCGTGTCGGCGATTCCAAGCTCCCACGGCATTCCGGCATGCTTGATGCTGGTCAGCGGAGAAGCACCGGTTCCTCCGCCGGTCCCAGAGATCAAAATGTTATCCGCATGAGCCTTGGCAACGCCAGCAGCGATCGTGCCGACACCGACTTCAGAGACCAGCTTCACGCTGATTCGAGCCGTCGGGTTGGCATTCTTCAGATCGAAAATCAATTGCGCCAGATCCTCGATCGAGTAGATATCGTGGTGCGGGGGCGGGCTGATCAGCGTCACACCCGGCGTCGACCGTCGTGTATCCGCGATGGTCTGATTGACTTTGTGCCCCGGAAGTTCACCGCCCTCGCCGGGCTTGGCGCCTTGAGCCATTTTGATCTGGATCTCATCAGCGTTTGCCAGGTAGTAGGCTGTGACTCCGAAGCGCCCCGACGCGACTTGCTTGATCGCAGAACGACGCAGGTCTCCGTTTTCATCAGGCTGAAAACGCTTGTAGTCTTCGCCGCCTTCGCCCGTGTTACTCTTTCCGCCCAATCGATTCATGGCAACGGCCAGCGTTTCGTGGGCCTCGGCAGAGATTGAACCGTAGCTCATCGCGCCAGTGCAGAAACGTTTGACGATTTCGCTGGCCGGTTCCACTTCTTCGATCGGAACAGGCACTCGATTACGGAATTTCAACAGCCCTCGCAGGTGGCAATCCCGAGCCGACTGCTTGTTGATCGCTTCCGAAAAACGTTTGTATGCGTTCGGGTCGCCTGTTCGCGCGGCGGCCTGGATGTCCGCAATGTTCAACGGTGTCCAGGCGTGCTTTTCGCCACTGTGTCGCCAGTGGATTGTACCGGCGGTTTCCAGTTCAACGCCACCTTTGACTTCGGGTGATTTGTCGGATCCAAAACCCAATTCGTGACGTCGCAAAGCTTCCGCAGCCAGCACATCAAAACCGACGCCCTCGATACGACTTGCCGTGCCCGGGAACGCCTGGTTGATCACGGAACTGTTCAGCCCAATCGCCTCAAAAATCCTAGCACCTTTATAGCTGGCGAGGGTGGAGATACCCATCTTGGCCAACACCTTCAACATGCCTTTGCTAACGCCCTTGCGATACGCAGCGATACACTTGTCAGCATCGAGGTCGGAATCCGGATTGTCTTTGTGGTGCTCGATGATTGCTTCCAACCCAAGGTAGGGGTGGATCGCATCGGCTCCAAAACCGGTCAGCAGGCAATGGTGGTGAACTTCTCTCGCTTCACCCGTTTCGACCACGATTCCGATTCGCGTCCGCAGTTCCTTCTTTACCAGATGATGATGCACGGCACTGGTTGCCAGCAAAGCACTCAGCGGAACCCGGCTTTTACTGATGTTACGGTCGGAAAGAATAATGATCGCTCGCCCGTCCTTGATCGCTCGTTCGGCTTCCGAGCAGATATTTTCAATCCGATGCATAAAGCCGCTCTCGCCCAGACGACGATCGAACGTGATGTCGATCACTCGCGATTTCCAGCCTCGATGATCCATCGCGTGCAGCGCCGCCATCTGATCGAAATCAAGAATCGGGTTGTGGACCAGCAAACGGTGGCATTGCTGTTCGGTTGTATCCAGCAAGTTACCTTCCGGGCCAACGTAACACTCGAGCGACATCACGATCTCTTCGCGAATCGAATCGATCGGTGGATTGGTCACCTGGGCAAACAGTTGCGTAAAATAGTCGTAAAGCAAACGCGGTTTATCGCTCAAACAAGCCAGTGCCGTGTCATTCCCCATCGATCCGATCGGGTCTTTCTTGACTTGAATCAGCGGCAGCAGCATGAAGTCCATGGTTTCGGTGCTGTAGCCGAAAGCCCGCATTCGCGCGATCCGCTCGTCGCGGGTATAGGTTTCGGTGACGGGGCCCGGAGAAAGGTCGTCGAACGTGATACGCTGGTTGGCCAACCACGACGTGTAGGGACGCTTGTCCGCAAGAGACGATTTCAGTTCCTCGTCTGCGATGATGCGGCCTTCTTCAAAATTCACCAGGAACATTCTTCCTGGTTGCAATCGACCTTTCTTGACGATCGTTTTCGGATCGAGGTCCAGGACGCCAACTTCGCTGGCCATGATCACGCGATTATCGTCGGTCACGTAGTAACGGCTGGGGCGCAGGCCATTTCGGTCCAGAACCGCACCGATGACTCGTCCGTCGGTGAACGAGATCGACGCAGGGCCATCCCACGGCTCTTGCAGGCACGAGTGGTACTCGTAGAAGGCGCGTTTGTTTTCCGGCATGGTCGCGTGATTCTGCCATGCTTCGGGAATTGACATCATGACGACTTCGGGCAGACTTCGCCCCGTCATCATCAGCATTTCCATCGCGTTATCGAATTCGGCGGAGTCGCTTCCACTTCGCTCGATGATCGGCATCAGGCTGCGGATTTGTTCGCCATAAAATTCGCTTTCCATCAAACCCTGGCGAGCGGTGATCCAGTTTCGGTTTCCTCGCAGGGTGTTGATCTCGCCATTGTGAGCGATCCAGCGAAGCGGTTGAGCACGCGACCACGCCGGCAACGTATTGGTCGAGAATCGTGAGTGAACCATGGCCAGATGACTGGCAAAATTGTCCTCGCGAAGGTCGTCATAGAACTCGGGCAACTGAGCCGTCGCCAGCATTCCTTTGTAAACGATGATTCTGGATGACAACGAACAAATGTAGAAATCGTCTCCGTCCTCGATTCCATTATCGTTGACGACTTCGTTGGCCGCTGACTTGCGGATCAGGAACAACTTCTTTTCAAATTCATCCTGACTGATGTTGTCGTCACTTCCCACGAAGACTTGCTCGATCACCGGCATCGCTCGGCGAGCGGTTGCTCCGATGTTGGCACGATCCGGGTCGATCGGAACCTTGCGCCAGCCGAGCAAATGCTGATCCTGCCGGTTGATCGCTTGAGCAACGGCTTGACGGCACTTCTGCCGCGCTTCTTCTTCCTCAGGCAGAAAAACATTTCCAACGGCAATGTGCGGAGTGCCAGCAGGAATTCCCTCATCACGAGCGACTTGTTTGAAAAACTCGGTCGGCATTCCCGCCAGAATTCCAGCCCCATCGCCGGTTTCCGCTTCGCATCCGCAAGCACCACGGTGCTCCATTCGTGCAAGAATCGAAAGCGCATCGGCTACGATCGCGCGCGAGGGCTTTCCATCAATCTGTGCAACGAAGCCGACTCCGCAGCTGTCGTGCTCTTCTTCCGGCCGGTACAGGTTATTGGCGTTCGGATCGAAATTTGGGTTAGGTGACTTGGCTACCAATGGAGGTTCCTTGTTTACGTAGAACAACATTCCCTTGTGATAGGCGAATGCAGGATTCGCGAACGGGGTTTGTGGAAAGAACCCCCAATAAACGCTCCATTAATAGATAATCGTTGGCAGGCGAAAACGCAAACGCCTGCGACAATTAGGGGCGTACGATGCTCGTTATGCCATTGTTAAAGGCAGGCCGCAATGATGTTTTTTTGACGCATCTGGCCTGTTCCACGGCAAGTGGGCCAACAATCCGCACAAAGTTCCCAATATGAAGCGACCTGCGGGATGATCATGACGTAGATTTCAGTTGGTAGGGCCAGCCCGACAGCTGTCCAGACTTCCCTGTTTCACCCACCAACACGCCCGAACCAGCTGTTTGCTGCAGGATGCGGGTGGTGCGAAGCGGTCAGACTTTGTTCGCCTTTGACCTGAGCGACCCAGTCAAGCAGCTTCGCTTCCTGATTATTACGTCAAAGTCCATTTCGCCGAGGTTTCGCCGCCATGTCTTCCGTTTGGAACAGATTTTTCTCGTCAAGTCCGCAGTCACGCCACGCTCGGCAGAGTAACCGTTCGAACCATTCCTCGCTGACGTTCACGAGCCTGGAAGATCGAAATCTGCTTGCCTCGATCGTGTTTGATTCGGGTGCGTCTCAGGTAACGATCTACGGAACTTCCTCGAACGATTCTGTATACGTCAACGACGCAGGCAGTGGCATGATCAGTGTGGCGGCCACCGGTGCCGCGACCCAGCAGTTCAATTCGGCTGATGTCGATCGAGTGACATTCTACGGTGGTGACGGCGACGATTTGTTCGAGAACAACACCGCGATCAGCAGCTTCTTTGGTGCTCACGCAGGCAATGACACGTTCCGTGGCGGTTCGGGTAACGACATCGTCTACGGCGGAGCCGGGATGGATGACCTGCGTGGCAACGGCGGAGACGACATGCTTCAGGGCGGAGACGACGTTGATGTTGTTCGTGGTGGCGATGGTGACGACGTGCTGCACGGCAACCATGGCGACGACATGATCTACGGCGACGGAGGCGACGATGTGCTGTGGGGTGAGTGGGGGAACGATGTGATTCGTGGCGGTGATGGCAACGACACGGTTTCTGCTTTCTCTGGCGACGACATCATCTACGGTGACGCCGGTGACGATCTGGTTTATGGCCAGCATGGAGATGACACGATCTACGGTGGACTTGGAAACGATCGACTTCGAGGCAATCCAGACAACGATACGATCTACGGAGAAGGTGGTCATGACTATCTGATTGGCGATCAGGGCGATGATCACCTGATTGGTGGTTCAGGTAACGACACGGCTCATTCATGGATTGGCAACGACACGCTGGAAGGAAACGGCGGCAATGATTCGCTGTTCGCGGGTGACGGTGATGACATCGTTGATGGCGGATCAGGCAACGACTTGATCGGAGGCGAAGGAGGCAACGATATCCTTAGAGGCGGCAGCGGCAATGACTCGGTTTATGGCCAGGGTGGAGATGACCTGGTCTACGGAGGCGCGGGTGTTGATATTGTCGTGGGTAATGACGGCAATGATTCGCTGTTTGGTGGCGACTATTCGTCCAACGATACGCTTGTGGGCAATGCGGGCATGGATCGATTCCTTGTTCAGGCCAACAACGATGCAAACAACACCAACCGCGACTCGATCAACGATGCGGCTTCGGAGGATGCGATTCTCAAGTTCATCAACTACGACAACAGCTGGACTGATGCAGAGATCGAGGTGGTGGACATCGGTTTCCAGCAGCTGTTTGATGTCACGCAGAACAATCGCTTGCTGAATGACTCGTTTGATTCCGGAGATTTGAGGCTGTTCAAGTACGGCGAAAATTCACTCGGTGGAGCGGCCGGGATCAACTTCCTGCAATGGTCGTCTGAATCACAGTTTGTGAATGGCCAGTGGGAGACGACGTACACATACAACCGAGAAATTCGGATCGCTGACTGGAACGAGAGCAGTGCCTTTTTCAACGATCAGTTCCGCTCAGTTGTGCTCCATGAGCTTGCGCATAACTGGGATAGCCAGGACGAATTGATCAACGGATCCGGGCTTTCCAGCCTTTGGGATCAATGGCTCAGTGCGTCTGGCTGGTACGAATCCGGAGCGGACAATTGGCGTTATACGGCACCGTCAGCAGCATTTGCTGAAGCGTATGGTCAGACTAACCCATACGAAGACTTCGCGACCGTCTGGGAACTGTATTTTTCGGGTGACGCCGGATCCGTGACCAACGGAACGCTGCAGTCAAAACTTGACATGCTGGATACCTTGTTTGCAGCCCTGTAGAACCGGTCGGGGTTGCGTGGTGCCATGGCAAAGGCGTTACGCATTTTGACAGGGATGCGGGCCTCGCTTTCAGCTTTTTGAACGAGCGGCCGCCTCTTTCCAGAGTCGATTGATCTGTCGTTGGTAGCGACGACGGATCTTTCCATTGCTGTCATTCAGTCGCTCCTTGCGTGATTCCTTGAGCAATCGGACTTCCGGGTGCTGTTCGGTTTTTCCAGAGTCCAGTTTCGCGTCGATCTTCTTCTGAAAATCAGATTCGATTCGCTCCGCTGCGGACGCAAGCTGTTTCTCTCGTGCCGCTTCAAGGTCCGCAATTTTTTCGCGCAGCGTTTTTCTCTTTGGCATCTCAGGTTCTAACGCTTTCGATTCCTCAGACTCGGAAGATTCATTGGATGACGAATCCTCAACCTTCCGTGCGCTATCATCCTCGACCTTTTGATCGCCATCGAGTTGTATCATTGAGCTTGCCGAGGCCTCAGGCTCAACGACCGTCGTCGCGTCAGGTTCCGTTTCCACCTCAAGTTTGACCGCATCTTCTTTCATTTCGGCTGAATCAGCATTCTGGGTCAGCTCAGTCGCGGGGTTGTCGCTCTCGGTGACTGTTTTTCCTGCGGCGTCGGCCAGTTTTTGCTGCGAATCGGCAAGCCGTTGCTTCGTTTTCGCCAGTTCGGCTTCCACTTTCTTCAAAGCTCCATTTGACTCGGCGAGCCTGGTCTTCAGCTGATCCAACAGCTCGTCCTTTGAGGCCGATTGTCTGGCTATGGCTACCGCTTTTTCTTCCGCCTCTTTGATGCTCAGTTCTGCTTCACGCATTTGAAGCTCCAAACGCGAAACCCGATCGGCTTGATCGGAAGCTGCATTTTGCTCAACTGATTCCAGCTTGCTCTCCGGCTTGCTTTGAGACTCAGCGCCGGATTCGTCTGCCTTGTTCGCAAAATCGTCGACCTGCTGGCGATTGCCGGTGTTTGATTTTTCGTCGACAGAAATTTCAACGCCGCCTGTGGCCGAATCGTTTTCATTCACTGCACCGTCTGATATGTCACCCTCGATGAAGCCGGGGATCGTGGGCGGCTGGCTTGAGGATGGAGGTTCTGCCGACGATGCGTTGGGTGGCGCGATGATGGTGCCGTCGATTGGGTAGTATCCCTGATAAGACTGGCCGGGGAACTCGATCGGGTAGGCCGGGTCATAACCCTCGGGTACGGGCTGTGACCAACTTGCAGGGGGAGCTGAATCGATTTCCAGCTGATGAGTCATCGGAGCTTGCACGGCCGGAAGATCCATTGGAAATTCGGTGACGATCGAATCGTTTGTGAATCCAGGGTTGTAAAACGATTGGCCCGGCTGCAGAAATGGCTGAGGAATAACTTGTTCGTGCTGCCATGGCGTCCCGTAGTTCTGCTGAACGGTCGCCGATGGCAAGGGATGAGTTACTTCAAGCGGCTGGTAGCGCGTGTCGAAATGATACGACTGCCCTTCGGCGCTTTCGTTCGATAATAAGTTCGACAACAATAGAGTCATCGCGATCATGGGCAAAGCCTGACGAACGAACGTGATCGAAGGTGCAAAATAACAACGCATGCTTTCAGCCTGAGAAAGAATCGGAGTGTAACAGACGAGGCGCGCGAAAACGGTATTTTCATCAGCAGAGAAGAACGCCGCGTTGGCACCAATTTTAACACGGCGGGTGCCAATTCAAGCCACCCAAAACGCTGGATCGTGGCTGGATTGGTATCGAATTTGCCGAGGGTAACGGATTTACGCGTTGCTGCTATCGGTGTGCGTCGACCCGACCGCCGTTGCGACCGCCGTCGCGTATAGCTTGCAGTGAGAAATACTGATCAGCATGTCCGAGATTCCTCGATCATCGCAGATCGTTTTGGCGACGCCTTGAATGTGAACCAATGGTTTGCCACCCATTTGATTGACGACTTCGATGTCGGTCCACTGGATTCCTTTGGCCCAACCCGTGCCCATCGCTTTCAAAATCGCCTCTTTGGCAGCCCATCGTCCGGCAAAATGCTGAACCGCTGCCTTCCGCTGCGAGCAATACTCAATTTCGCCCGCGGTGTAGACACGATTGATGAACGTATCTTCGTGCTTCTCGATCATGTTCGCGATGCGATCGCACTCGACAATATCCGTTCCTATTCCAACGACGTTATTCATGCATCTGATTATCGTCGGAATCAATCCGAAAGCTATCCCCGGAAAGCTATCCCCGTCGCCACGCGAACTTGCGAGCGATGATACGAACGGTCAGATACCACATGCCTTTTTTGCTCTGGCAAGAACTTCAGCAGCCTTCTGTCTTGCTTTGGCGGCGCCGTCGGCAAGTATCTGATGGACGTGATCTGGATTCTGTTCCAGTTCTTCGCGGCGTTGGCGAGCGGGTTCAAAATATGATTCGGCTGCGTCAGCGAGAGCTTTCTTCACATCGCCGTAGCCGAAGCCACCGGCTCGATACATGGCTGCCATTTCTGCGATTTGCTCATCCGAACCAAACAGTTTGAACAGCTGAAACAGATGATCCGTTTCAGGTTCCTTGGGATCTTCCATCGGGCGGCTATCCGTCGCGATCCGCATGATCTTTTTTCGCATGGGTTTGACGGGTTCAAAGATCTCGATGAAATTTCCGTAGCTTTTGGACATCTTTTCGCCGTCGGTGCCCGGCACTTTCGCGCTGCTGTCGAGCACCTTGGCCTTCGGCAAAACGAAAACTTCACCGTAGGTGTGATTGAAAGCCTGGGCGATATCGCGACAGACTTCGACGTGTTGGATCTGGTCTTCACCAACGGGAACGGTGGTCGAGTCGTAGGCCAGAATATCTGCGGCTTGAAGAACCGGGTAAGCGAACAGACCGCTAACCACTGGCAGGCCCTTGGCGATTTTATCCTTGTAGGAGACGCATCGTTCCAGCAGTCCCATCGGTGTCCCTGACAGCAGGATCCAGTTCAGCTCGGAGATCTCGGGCACATCGGACTGAATGAACAACGTGGCCTGTTCAGGATTCAGCCCCAGCGCCAGCAGGTCCATCGCAGCGTCAAAGCTGTTCTGACGAAGCTGATCAGCGTCACGAATGGTTGTTAACGCATGGAGATTCGCGATGAAGAAGAACGACTGCTCTGCTCCCTGCAGTTCGATGTACTGCGAGATCGCTCCGAAATAGTTTCCCCAGTGAGGGCGGCCGGTCGGCTGAATTCCAGACAGAACTTTCATGAGGATCGATTGTGCTTGGTGTAAAACTTAGACGGATGGCGACCGTGAATGGTAAGCAATTTTGCCTGAGACACAGATCGTGTAAAGGACGGCGTTCCCCATCGGTGTCTGCGCATGACAAAGGGCCACTCGTTTGGCAGGTGGCCCGTTGCGCTAGTTCGCGTAAGGTCGATCGGAAAGCGAATCAACACTGAACGACTACAGAATTCCGCCATGCGTTCGTGTTGGCGTCATGTGGCTGGGCTGGTCAAGGAACCAGAATCGCTGCCATTCCTCTCGCAAAGCTCGCAAATCCTCTGACGTGTTGATCAGCTGATGAGCTCGAACGGCCGGGTCGGCATCGTAAATCGGCATGAAACAGCCAACGTTCCCGCTGATGAACAAAGCCAGCACGAATGCGACCATGAGACGGGCTCGATTTTTTACGTTAGGGCGTTTGAGTTTGAACACGGAAGCAATCCTTGCTGGTGTTACCAAGTTTCGACAGGGGGATTGGGCTCGGCACTCGCTCTTTGGAATCCGAGACAGAACCATCATCGGTCACGTCGGTGCATCGGGTTTAACCCGAAACGATGAAATAATCGGAAAAGTTTGACATTCCAAGTCCTGTTGGTCATGCATCGGGTCGCAGGTGGGGCAAGACTTCGGCAAAAGTTTATCGGTGCCTGCTTTTCACTCGCTTTTTGCCCTGATCGATTTGGTCTGAGGTCTGACGAAAAAACCCGCGTTCAAGGGATTCTCGAACGCGGGCGTTATCGTAAATGGAGTTTGATAGCACTTTGCTGTCAGTTCCATACGAAAGGTGGCTGCCGCGGAAACCCGCCGGCGGCCGCTCAGGCAGTACCACCT
>CAYXWX010000102.1:0-15906 GCA_964468915.1 uncultured Pirellulaceae bacterium | reverse complement strand
CACGAGTGCATGTTGCACTCAACTGTAGCGTCTGCGGCGTTCAAAAACCGAGCGCAAAGTATCGAAAAGCCGCCAGACTTATCTCAAGCGCGTTCTCGTTTCTCAAAGCCGATTGCCCGGTTTGGCAGGCAGTTCAACGACCAAACTAAACAGGCTTCGCATCAGAGCAAACCACAGCAGCAAAGCGTAGACAGCCAACGGAATCAAAACGCAGACGATGACGGATGTCATCACGTAGTCGCTGCCGGCACCCCGAAACGAGTTTAAAAATCTGGCCGATCGCATAAAAAGCCAGTCTGCGAAAACACTCAAATCAACAGACGAAAGGACCTTGAACGCGATCAATCCAAAAGTTGTCTTGAAAAAACTGACGCCAAGAACCCGGTCCAACAAAATCGCCCATGACGCGGGGATCAGAAAGTACCAGACAAGAACATTGATCTCAGTGTAAGACCAACCGGTCAGTTGCGTAAGATAAACCAGAAAATCAAAGGTCGCTTTGAAAATCTTTTGCGCAATAGTCAATTAGGTTCGCTCCCTGAACTTTCATTCGACGTGCCCCAGCCGAATGAATGCGTGTCCACTGGAAGTGTTTCACCGCTTCAATTTTTTTCAACGCCACAATATTTGAGAATTGACGTTGCCTCATCGAAAATCGTTACCATCTGAAAGGGAATCGCGGGTGAATCCACGTAAAACAAGTCGTCGTTATGTTGCCAGATCGAATCGAGCCCATCGCCAACGATACGAGACTCTTTGAGAAGCGGGTAGATTGGCTGACAGGTCGGCGTGCCAAAACCACCTATCCCCCGGAACTGACCAAGATTGGCTCGGGCGATCACGCACTCATTTTTTGCCTCGCAATTTTTTCCAGCTCGTCGACGACTTCCTCCATCGATTTATGGTCGGTGTTCACCTCGATGGCGTCGGGTGCCTGAGTCAAAGCGCCAAACGGACGAGACTCGTCCTGCCGATCCCGAATCGCCTGCTCGCGAATCACCTGATCGTAGTCAACGAATTCCCCGGCTGCCGCAAGTTGCTCCATCCGACGTTGGGCACGTTGCTCGGCCGACGCCGTCAGATAAATTTTGCAAAACGCATCAGGAAACGCGACCGTGCCTTGATCTCGACCCTCGCAAACATAGTTTCCCGACTCTGCCAGGCGACGTTGAAGGGCGACCAGTCGTTCACGAATTGGCACGGAATCCGCAACTGCGGAAACATTAATCGTCACCTCTCGCGTCCGAATCTGATCGGTTACATCCACCCCATTAACCGCAACACGGTCGTCGACCAGTTGAATGTCCAGCGAATCAACCAGAATCAGCAACTGCTGCTCGTCGCCCAAAGCCTTTCCCGCGTCCATCGCTGCCCACGTCACCGCACGGTACATGGCGCCCGTATCAAGAAACTGAAACCCCAACCGGCAAGCCAGTTTTCGAGTGACACTGCTTTTCCCTGCGCCAGCGGGACCGTCAATGGTTAGGATCATGGAAAGATTCGACGATCAGAGGTGGTCAGGTATCAAACGCAGAAAAAACGTGGACTTCAAAGTACTCGTTGCGAGTGAAATCAACCTCGACAACGTGCTTGTCAAACGCCAACGCTTCGGCTGTTCGCCCGTCAAACATCATTCGTTCCGCCCGCTCGACTTTGAATGGACAGCTGATTTTCAGTTTACCACGTCGCCCTTGAGTCTCAACCAGTCGCCAGCGAACGCCCGCGACCAGCCCTTCATGCAACAGTGGTTCGCAGAACACGACCGCGATGGTTTTGTTGCTGAAATGAAACAACCACCCGTCTTTGGAATGCAAACCTTGTGAACACTCAATCTTGCGAGGAGGAGAAAATCTAACGATCGAGTTGTTCAAGTCGTTTGCACAGTCCGCCCCAAGGCTCAATCGAAACTTTCGTTGCCGCTCCTTCCCAACCACCAGCAAAGTATCCAACCGGTTTCGAGCGGATCTGCGATGCCAGGGCAATCCACGGGATAAAAGGGTGATTGAGTGATCCGGCTGCTCAACACGAACGTACACCGGTGCCTCGACCCACTGGTTGGTTGATCGACTTCGAATTTCGCTTGCCCCGTAATACACCGAAGACGATTCATCAAACCACGCAAGCCTTGAGCAAACGTAGTGATTAAAATCTTCAGAAACGCCATCGAGATCGAGCAGCTCAATCTGAAGATCCGCAAACGGATCCTTACGTCGCAACGAGAGCGTTTGAGCAAATTTACAAACCGCGTTTCCAGTACGAGGATCCGTCAGCCTGCCAACCGAAACAATCCGAGACTCCACCGGAGAAAGCCGATCCACCGAAACGTTATCCGCCACCATGTCGGCGTAAACGTATCGCTGCGTTCCGTCGGGTATTCGAATCGAAAGCCTCTGGCTCGCCTGAGTCTGACGCTGATCGTAGGTCTGCAGGCTTCGGATTCCGCCAGTTGCTTCGTCAACCGTGACCTGAAAGAATTCGTTTCGCAAAGTTAACCCATCATCGACCGGTGGCCCCGTAAGGGACTTCGCCCGATGCATTTCCCTCGCAGCAGCGGATGCCCACCCCATCGCAGGAATATCCACGATTCCCCCATCTGACAGAAACAAGGCTCCCGAAACTCCCGTGGCATTCACCGCAAAGACAGCCCGTTCCGATTCTGAATCTGCTGCTCCACCAGACAGGCAACAAACGGCGATCTCGCGCTGCAGCGACTCAATCGCGATTTCACTTTCTTCAACAACTTGTGAAGTATTCAGCGCGGTCATCGGGTCGTCAAACAATTGATCGATCGTGTCTGTCAGCGAAGCGATTGCCTGCTTCCATTGGACAATGTCACTGGCAATCAGGGGTTTATCGTTTTGACTTGTAAATGCGAACATCGTCAGCAAAAAATTACATTCGACGACCCCGGCATGAAGCCTCCAGTAATTTATATAGCGAGATATCGGGTCAGTCTGGCCTCGCTGCAGCTGACGGCTCAAGCCAGGGCTTTCATACTGCTCCGCCGTAAATGGCTCACCGTAGCCCGGGTCATACGCGGATTCGAAATAGTCATCAAAGCCGACGAACTCCCCAAACAACGCTCCGTATCGGGTCATCCGGACAAGATCCATGAACGTGTCGCAAACGCGGTCTGGCCAATGTGCAAACACCAGCGCCGCGGCGTGTTCCGCATCGATCTGATTCGCAATCCGGACGCCAAGATCCAGAAAACTTCGCGAGTCACCTGCATCCAACGGGGCGGTCGCCAACGCGGGAACCGTTTGGCCGTCTTCCCCAACCCATCGTAACGTAAAGCCATGCACGTCCGGCAACTTGCCGCCATCGAGTGTCATGTGGCAGGCGCCGTAAAAATCAAGCTGTTCTAAAAAAGCAGGGGTCATCGATGTCAAACCGAACTGGCGGCGAGCGAAAGTTCTCGGGCGGGTTTTCAGGTGCCGATCGAAAGTTTCTCTGGCTGAGTGAAACTGTCGAAGCTGACTTTCCAACGGAATCAAACTGGATGGCAGTTCTCGCTGCAGTCCACCCACGACCGTCAGTGACCCGTCAGTCAATCGAGTTCTGATGATGCCAGCAGCGACCGGTTTTTCGAAACCAATCCGCTCAACCGTTTGGCCGGACAGCAACAGATTCACGTGATGTCGACAGGCCAGTTGAGCGTCAAGTTTCGCTCCAAGGGTGCTCGGTTCAATCAGCACAAGATCCAGCAGATTCGGCTCGACCGAGTAGTAACTATTTTTCTCCTCCAATAACAAATCAAAACACCGAGTCATTTTCTCGGTTGCGGTATCGAGCAACCCCTCAGACCACGCGACTGCCGCTTCGATCAGCTCGCGATTAAACCCATCATCATCAAGATTTGTTGAGTATCGCACGTGCAGAGTCATCAATCGCACCTGCAACCACGCATACCCCAGTGCGAAGAAATCGAACGCGAGACTTTCCAATGAGTCTGCATGAACAGCGTCAGGTTGATGAGTGGGTTCCATCGTAAAAGAAGCCATCAACTGGGCAACGATGTCAGATCGGGTTGAACCGGGTGAGTCCAGGCAAACGGCATGGGTCCCGGCCATACCTTCTTTCGCTTGTTCATACTCGTCAGCGGCAAACGACGGGACAACGACTGCCCGGGCTTCAGCGTCGTCCGAATCACCAGAGTTGAAACTGCTTCCAACGCACCAAATGTCCGGACCAGCTTTTGAACACGAAAGCAGTGACGGATGCCATAAAGCCGTCCAACATTTCAACAAGCTGGAGGCATCGTCGGCGGACAGTCGGGTTGGAAAATCGTCAAACGATTCACAGTGTAGCGCGATGGAAAATCGTGCGGAATTCATCGGTTTTCTGCGGCCTTCGTGATCACAAACTCAATGACAGATACCTCGACAAGACGAACCACCCATCAGAAGCGTGGCTTCATCGCTCCATCCGCATGAAATAACTGGGTTAAACCGATTGGATCCAAGCAAAATTCGGCTGTTTGAGGCAAGTAATTTGACACAAATCTGCCCCAGTGGGTACATTAGAAGTACTTGGTGGTTTAGGAAAAACTGCCGTCAGCGAAACGCCCGACTCTGTGCCGCTTCCCGGTAGAAACGTTGCTTCGCGAGCGAAAGCAGATTGACCGAAACCTTTTCTCTGGAAAAGGATACGAGTTATTCGCTTGCTTCGCCAAGCCGGGTTTCATCAGGCGAGCTGATCACTCAATACGAAAAAGCAGGCACAGGTAACGCGATGGCTAAATCAAGCGCCGTTTGGGGAATCGATCTTGGACAATGTGCGCTCAAAGCGCTCCGATGCACATTGGATTCTGATGGTCAGACGATCATTGCTGACAAGTACGACTATATCGAGTACCCGAAAATTCTCGGTCAACCGGAAGCTGACCCGGAAGAATTGATCCACGAGGCGTTAACCGAATTCCTGTCGCGAAACAACTTGGCGGGAGACAAGGTTGCCGTCAGTGTTTCAGGTCAGGCCGGACTATCCAGATTTTTCAAGCCGCCACCGGTCGAACCTTCGAAACTGCCTGAAATCGTCAAGTACGAAGTCAAGCAACAGATCCCGTTTCCAATCGAGGACGTGATCTGGGACTGGCAGCAACTGGGCGGCGCCGTTGTTGAGGGACGAACTCAGGACGCCGAAGTTGGCTTGTTCGCGATGAAGCGTGACGCCGTCTTCCGTGCCTTGAAACCCTTTGATGATGCCGAAATTGAAGTTGATATCGTTCAGCTTTCGCCGCTGTCGATCTTCAATGTTGTCTGCCACGACATTCTTGACCAACTGCCCGACCCGGAAGACATCGATCCCGACAATCCCCCAGAGTCGACCGTCGTGATGTCGATTGGTACCGATACGACTGACCTGATCGTGACCAATGGCTTGCGTCTTTGGATGCGGAATATTCCGATCGGCGGAAACCACTTCACGCGTCACCTTTCTCGCGAACTGAAGCTGACTCAAACCAAAGCCGAACAGCTGAAACGAAACGCTCGTCAATCTGAAAACCCAAAAGAAGTCTTCAAGGCGATGCGACCGGTTTTCAACGATCTGGTCAACGAAGTTCAGCGTTCCCTTCAGTTTTTTCTTCGGAACGAAAAAACGGCCGCAATTTCCGAAATCGTCATGCTTGGCAACGCGGCGAAACTTCCGGGCTTGCGGCAATACCTGAACAAGCAGCTTGAGATGGACGTTGCGAAGGTTTCGGAATTTTCAAAGTTGAAAGGGAGCGAGGTGATAGCCCAACCCTCGTTCAGCTCCAACGTGCTTTCGTTTGCCACCTGTTATGGCCTTTGCTTGCAGGGTCTGAGGCAGGGCTCGATCAAAACGAACTTGTTGCCGCGAGAGATCGAGGTCGAACGAATCATCAGGGCGAAGAAGCCTTGGGTGCTGGCTTCGGTTTCGATGATCACGCTGGGACTGGTGCTTTCGTACTTCTTCAACACGGTCGCCTGGTGGAAAGTCAATCCTGACTTTGAACTCGACGGCAGAAAGTGGAAGGACTCGATGAGTCAGGTTAAATCGCAAAAGTCCAAAAGTGATCAGTTTGTGTCTGCCGATTCGGAACTGAAAGAGACTCAGGACAAACTCGACTTGATCTCACAGGAGCTTGTTTCCGCCTCCGAAGACAAAGGTGGCTGGATCGAAGTCTATTCAGCGTTGTACCAGGCATTCCCTCAGGATCCGACGATCAAAGAATCGTTGGAGGCTGGCATTCAAACCATCGACCCTCGCGAATATGCCTTCGAGGACCGCGAGGAAATCTATATCGACCACATCGAATCCGTGTTTCACGAAGATCTGTCAACGTGGGTCTCCACCATCAAGCCGGTGTTTGACAAACAATTCGCGGTTTCGGAAACGGATTTGATGGCTGCCAAAGAAGCCGGCGCTGACGCCGACGACGTTGATCTGGATCTTGACGCCGAGGACTCGGAAGCCGAAGGCGGATTGGCCGGTACCCCCGGTTGGGTCATCGAAATCAAAGGCCACCATTTCCACAACAGCCGTGACAGCCTTTCCAAACTCAACTTTGGGAAACGTTTTGTTGTATCCACGCTGATCAATAACCTTCTCAGTAAAGAGGATGTCGAGCTGCCGGCAGGTGATGATCCGGATCGGATGTTCAAGTATTCAGATCTCGGAATTCTTTACCCGACAATCACACGCACGTCTCCTCTGAAAGACAAATTGGTTGTATACGACCCGACGGCCTCCGCAATCGACACCACAACCAATCGTCGCGCAGCCGTTAGAAGGCAACCCGTCACGCCAGTTCGGGACAAGGACTCGGATGAGGAGATGGATGTTACCGAAGAGGCATCGTTCACCGTCAAGGAATACAACTTTGTCGTCCAAATGGCATGGGTACCACGATCACCAGAAGAACGGTTGGCGGCCCGAGCGGAACGTCGTGAAGCGGAAGCCGCAGCGGCGCAGGCTGCTGCAGACGCCGCCGCTGCAGAGACAGAGGAAGAGGAATTTTAGATTTCTGGTTTCACGCGTCTGAAAAATTGAATCGGATGTGAAATCGGGAATCGGTTAAGCAAACATTTTATTGGATGGATCGGTTTTTCGCCGACCACGATCATCGACAAGGATCGGGAATAGAAAAATGGACAAGATAGCTCCAGTAATCGCGTGGGTGAAAAAGAACGGTTTCTGGCTGGCGAGTGCCTTTCTGGCGTTTGGCATGCTGGGAGCATGGTTCGTCGCAACCGGTGCTGTTTCCAAAGAAACGTCCAGTTTCACCAGCGCCGTGAAAAGCCAGATTTCGGCAGCGAAAGCGATTCGAACGGTCACGGCGACGGATGTTGAGGATTCCATTGTTGCTCATCCCAACCACACGACCGAAGCGGGAATGAAAGAACAGATGTCCCAGCAGGTGGACGATATCGTCAAAGCCTGGCAGGTCCGCCACAAAGCTCAGGCATCGATTTTGAAATGGCCGACAGAGATCATCGGCAGCGACGAGTTTGTGCGAGTTTTCGGTCGATTTGATCCGCCTGAGACTTTCCCGGACAGCTTTAAAGGGTTGGGAATGGAGCAGTACCTGACACTTTATCGAAGCAACATCCGACGCCAGGTGGACAAGATCAGCGAAATGGTTCGCACCAACTGGGCATTCAGCGAAGAAAAGCTGGAAGAGATGCAACTTGATTCAAGACGCGGCGGTCGCGGACAGGAGTTCAACCCACTCAGTAATCGTCGTTCAGGTTCCAGCCAGAAACTGACCGACGAGGAACTTGCTGGCGTCGCAGTGATTTGGGACCGGGCCAATCAGGAGCTCTGGTACCAAAAGCTCACGGAGTTTCAAAATTACGACGACCACAATCTGCCGACTCCTGACCCAACTCCTCTGCAAGTGTACATGCTTCAGCAGGACCTTTGGTTACTGGAGGCGATGTTCACCATTATCCGACAAATCAATGGAGACGTTAACGCGAACGACCTTGCGACGATCAAGCAAATCGATCACGTCGCCTTTGGGCGCGAAGCTCGGACTCAGTTAGGTGAACTGATCCCTGTCGATACTCGACTGGCGGGTGTCGAAGGTGCGGCAGCTGCTCCCGCTGCAGCGGCTGTGCAACCAACAAGCGATTTTGATCAAGCGGCCAGCACCAGCCCGTTTCATGGTCGGTACGTTGACAAGGATTTCAAACCCTACGATGCAAAGGTCGTCAAAGGGGTCATCACCGGTACCACGCTACCGGAAAACGACATCGAACTGATCGTTTCCAAACGTGTTCCCGTTCGCATTGCTTTGAGAATGGATGAACGAAAGATCGCCAACTTTCTTGCCGCCTGTGCGAACTCACCTTTCGCCTTTGAGATTCACCAGGTACGAATCAACCGACACATCCCCGGGGAAGGCATTGAACTGAACGGAGGTGCAATGCGACAAGGTGGCCCCGGCGGCATGGACATGATGGGGATGGGAATGGATATGGGCATGGACATGGGAATGGATAGAGGCATGGGCATGGATATGGGCATGGACATGGGAATGGGCATGGGAGGTGGAGGTCGATTCGAAGAGTTTGACCTGAAGTCCACTCCGGTAGAAGTTCGAACCAATTACGATGTCAGCGTCGAGTTCTACGGCATCGTGAAAATCTACAATCCGGTGCGAGAGAAATTTCTTCGTGAGGCGGCGGGACTTGACGATGGTTCAGAAATTGATCCGAATGAAACCGCCAGCTTGCTGCGACCGCGTGATTTGCTGGCAGCAAAAGAGTGAAGCAACAGGGCGATAACCAACGTCGTCCCACCGCGACGGAAAACGGATAGCAATACAAGACTGACCGGGGCAACGGTTTTTTAATACGGCTCAAGAATCATGAAACTTCCCAAGATAAACAAACAGACGATTCAAAGTTTCTTTCTCTATCACACAGAGAAACTGATCATCCTCCTGGCGTTGGCGTTAATGGGATGGTTTTTCTGGTCTGGTTATAAAACCGAAGTCTTCGACGATACAACGCCCCAACAACTGTCGAATATGGCGGAACAAGCCGGAACCTACATTGGTGCCGAGGATTCATGGACGCAGATCAAAGATTCCCGCCTTGCTGTCGAGTCTTTGCCGGTGATCCTGAATGACGAGGGGATTGATCCGACGGAGCTTGAGGTCCGAACGCCAAGCGTCGCAGTCAAGTCACTCGCTCCTCGAAATGACCCCAACTTGCTGCCGGTCACCGATCTGATCGCGACTCCGTTCACCGCGCCCATCTACCTTGCAACATCGGGGAACGTCGACGATCCCCTGGAAGACCTGCCCTTCGCAGCCGAAGCCAACCAGGAAGTTGAAGAAGACGATGATCGCGATCGACGTCGCACGCCAGCGCGGCGAACGCCTCGACGAACGCGCGACAAAGATGAGAAAGAAGAAGTCAGAATCCCTGGAGAGAACCTCCCACTCGTTCAGCACCACGAAAGCGTTGGCTTGCGTCCAGGCAAAACACGGCTGGCCAAAGATGATCGGGTATTCCTGCTCGATGGAGTCGCCATCGCCGGAGTCGTTGACGTGAAAACCCAGCACGAGGTTTACAAGAACAGTTTTGCATTTGGTGCCGGTTATTTCCCTGAACGAGACCACCCAACTTACCAATACGTACAGATCGAACGCGCGGAAGTCGTCGATGGCGCCGTGGGAGAATGGAAAGATATTTCAGAACGAATCCACGAGGGTCAAACTCGACTTTATCCAGCCGCAGCCCCAGAGGTTGTCGCTCCGGAAAATTACGACGAAATCCTGTCTGGAGTCATCCCGCCTCTGACCATGGTTGACTACAAACCATTGTCTCTGCATCCCAAAGTCAAAGAACGTGAGTTCCCCGGCTTGGGTGACGAAGATTCCGAAGAGGAGGGTACCGAAGGTGAAAGCTCAGCAACGGGCGGCGATGGTCTGTTCGCAGCGACCGATGACGACAACCAGGTTGCTCGAAGGGTGGGCCCCGGAGCCAGACGAACATCCGGCATGGCTCGCCGCGGCGCGATGGGCAAGCGATCCACCGCCAGTCGACGTGGCTCCGACAAAAAACCTTACAACGAAGTCATGCAAGAACTGGAGCCAACCGCCGATCATAAACTAGTCCGTTTCTTTGATCTTCAAACAAGGCCCGGCAAAACTTATCAGTATCGCGTCCGGCTCTGGTTGGCTGATCCTAACAATGAGATCGACGAATCTAAAAAAAGCAGACGAGGCGGTGGTCGTGGCATGGATCGCGATATGGGCATGGACATGGGCATGGACATGGACATGGGGATGGATATGGGCATGGACATGGGGATGGACATGGGCATGGATATGGGAAGAGGCGGTTCGCCACGTGGACCTCGCGGAGACGAGAAACAAGAGAAGGTCTACAAGAAAATCCCGATTACCAGCAAGATGCTGAGCCCCGATGCAAGAACGCGTATTTCTCGAGCCCGTGAAGAAGAAGATCCAAACGACTCGGATCGATACATTTACTATGTGAGCGAACGTCTGGGCGATGGCGAAGGTGATGATGCGTTTCAGGAAATCAAGGTTCCTCGTCGAGCGAAAATTGATCTGGATGCGTTGTTCGATCTCGACGAACTTCGGTACGCTCGCCCCACCAAATGGAGTGAACCCGTTACCGTGACAGTATCCGAGTCCTCACGGTCTCAGGTCGCAACGGGAGACGTCGCTCCACCCAAAATGGATCGCGTGGGGAATACCGAAGTTCCCGATGGCGAACCGATCGTAGAAATGGCCGTGGCCGTCTGGTCAAAAATCTACAAAACGCTGATCCCAACCAAACAACAAGTTCGACGTGGCGAAGTCATGAACTACACAGCAGATTCTCACTTGATGAATCCTCTTACTTGGGCCGTTCACAAGGCTGACAACCAGAAAATTGAGACCAACATGGTTCTGGTGGATGCAATGGGCGGGCAGAAAGTGGATACCGGGCGCCGGAAAGAACTGATGGAATACTCGTTGCCGGGTGAAACGTTAGTGTTGAGCCCTGACGGTAAATTCATGCTTCACAACGACTTCTACGACCAGAAGCAATATCGTCACGCGTTGTTTATTCACGACGATTCAGCCGAAGTCGGCGAAGAGAAAAAACCGAAGGAACGCGATCGACGCGGAAACCGCGGAGGCCGCCGCTGACGGCGAAGCCAAAACGGTTACTTTCCGGCATCGCCCGTGTCCAGAATGGCCATGAAAGCTTTCTGAGGAATGTCGACGTTGCCGACCGACTTCATGCGTTTTTTACCGGCCTTCTGCTTTTGAAGCAGTTTGCGCTTACGACTGATGTCTCCACCATAACATTTGGCGGTCACGTTTTTACGTTGCGCACGAACGGTCTCCCGAGCGATCACTCGGCTGCCGATTGCGGCCTGCACGGCAACCTCGAACATGTGCTGACTGATTTCGTCTTTCAGTTTTTTCACCACCGCCCTGCCCCGTCGGTCCGCGTCGCCTCGGTGGCAGATCACACTTAATGCATCGACTTTGTTTCCGTTGACGAGGATGTCCAAACGAACAAGGTCCGCTGGAAAGTATCCGATCACGTCGTAATCCATTGTGCCGTAACCGCGAGTGGCACTTTTCAGGCGATCATGCATGTCGTAGATCACCTCGGCCAACGGCAAGTCATAACTGAGCATCACACGCGTCGCCGAAAGATACTCCGTGTTTTGTTGGATGCCGCGTCGCTCCTGACAAAGCTTGATCACCGCACCGACGTACTCCTCCGGCTGAATCAGATTGACTCGAACAATCGGCTGGCGAAACTCTTCGATCTCACCCGAATCAGGAACTTCTTGCGGGCGATGAATCTCCAGCGTTTCACCTCGCTTGGTCACCACTTCGTAGGTCACATTCGGAGCCGTCTGAACGAGGTCGACATCCGATTCCTGCTCCAGACGCTGCTGGACCACTTCCATGTGCAACATGCCAAGGAACCCACAACGAAACCCAAAACCGAGTGCGTCGCTGGATTCAGGCGTGAACTCAAAGCTGGGATCGTTGATCGACAACTTGCCCAACGCGTCGCGCAGCTCGCTGAAGTCCTGGCCGTCCGAGGGATACAAACCGCAATAGACCATTCGCTTGGGTTCGTGATAGCCGGGCAATGGCTCGGCTGCCGGTTTCGAAACCGTGGTGATGGTGTCACCACAGTTCACCTGATCGAGCGACTTGATATTGCACACCAGATAACCGACCTGCCCCGGATAAAGTTTGTCGCACGGTGTCTGCTTCGGTCGAAACTGGCCAAGCTCGACCACTTCATGAGTGTTTCCCGATCGCATGAACTGAACCTTGTCGCCTTTGCTGACGGTTCCTTCCATAATTCGGACGTACGTGATCGCTCCGCGAAATTCATCGTAATGAGAATCAAAAACCATCGCCTGCAGCGCAGCCGAGTCGTCGCCCGATGGCGGCTTGATCCGCTGCACGATCGCTTCGAGCAGTTCATCAATATTGATTCCCGATTTCGCACTTACGCGAACGCAGTCATCGACCTCAACCCCCAGCGATTGCTCCATTTCACGAGCCACATCATCGGCTCGCTGGTACTGCAAATCAATTTTGTTGATCACAGGGATGATATCCAGATCGTGCTCGATCGCGGCGTAGCCTGTCGCGACCGTTTGAGCTTCCACACCTTGAAATGCATCCGCCAGCAGCAGCGCGCCTTCGCAGCACATCAGCGAACGAGAGACCTCGTACTGAAAATCAACATGTCCTGGCGTATCGATCAGATTCAACTCGTACGTTTTGCCATTCAGCTTGACGGGCATGGCCACCGCCCGGGCTTTGATTGTGATGCCTCGTTGCCGTTCAAGTTCCATGTCGTCCAGAACCTGATCCTGCATCTCGCGAGTCGTAATTGTTCCTGTATGCTCCAGCAATCGGTCGGCCAGCGTACTCTTGCCGTGATCGATATGAGCGATGATGCAAAAGTTGCGAATGTTTTCAGTGGGTGTGCGGGGCATAAGATTCAGGAATCGATCGTAGGGAACAAACCAGTTGACAAAATTCAGCAAAGTAAATTGCGGACGCTATTGCGGGCACTATCGCTTCTGAAACTCGGTTCTCGCAATTCCAGCAGCGCCGATGAACCCAGCGTCACCGCCCAGCCGAGCAAAATCGACCACCAGATTCTTTGCGACGTCGGGAAACACGGCCCGTCGAGCGTGGTCGACCGTTTCGTTGAGGAATCTTCGTCCTATGTCAGCCTCCGCCCCGCCAAAATTCATCGCACCGCCCAGGATGAACGCGGCCGGGTTGATCACATGAGCCACGATCGTGATTCCTCTGGCAAGATAATCGGCAGTTTCATCCACAATTCGAATCGCCAGTTCGTCTCCTTCCGATGCTGCATTGGAAACCATCAAAGCCGACAACGCCGATGTTTCGCCAATCATTTCCATCAACCGGCTGTTCGGATAGTCGGGTAAAAGTTCCCGGGTTCGGCTCACCACCCCCGTCGCGCTTGCATAGGCTTCCAGGTGGCCAAGCTGACCGCAGCTGCACAATCTCGCTTCATCGGTCGTATCGACAACCATGTGTCCCACTTCGGATCCAAATCCCTGGGCTCCATCAATGGACATGCCATCGTAGATGATTCCGCCTCCCACTCCTGTCCCCAGCGTCAGCATCGCCATGCTCTCGTAATTCTGACCGCCGCCAACCCAGTACTCACCGTACGCGGCGGCGCCGGCATCGTTGGCATAGGTGACGAACTTGCCGGTCGATTCGGCAAGCATTTTGCGAACCGGGACATGTCGCCAACCGGGCATGTTGACCGGGGTCGTCAAAATTCCCGCTTTCAAATCATGAGGGCCTGGCGTCCCAAGCCCGACGGCGGCAACGTCTTCGCGAGAGAAATCGAATGGCTCCAACAGCTGATCGATCATTTCAGCAGCACGATCAAAAGCACCATCGGAGCATTTCGCGGGTGTCGGAAACTTCGAATGAGCCACCACTTTTCCGTGATCGTCGACGATGCCGACTTTAATCCCGGTTCCGCCGACGTCCACACCGGCATACAGGGGCAGTTGAAAGTCTGATTTACTGGAATCTGGCATGATTGCGAACGAGCCGATGGGAGAAAACCGAAAAAGAGGCATTCTACTTCAACTGCCAACGATCACTCCAGTGCAGATTCACTATCCATGACATGTGCCCTTCACCAACAAAATCAGGTGTACCGCCTTGATTTGGTCAACGTCGCGGCGACAAGGCAAGACACATCATCATACCCATGGGGGCGGACGAAGCCTTCCCCTCCCAAACACATCCTGAGACCAAGCCAGCGGTTGAAAATTCCGGCTCCTCGACTGCCGCAGCGTCAGCGAGCGTTGAATCGGGTGCGACATTTTTTCAGTCGTCGTGATTCCTTTGGAGTTCGACTAAAACAAAAAGACAAGATCACTTCAAACGCTTTCCATCGCTTCACAAATCCCTGTAGAATGCATGCCACAACACACCGCAGCGGCTTACTTGAACAATGGGCTGCATGCGGAGCCACAGGCCGCGTGGGTTTCAGTGTTTAGTCATTCATACGCGGTGAACTGGGTCGTTATGCGACTGAAGATTGATTCAAATATTTACTCGATTATTCTAAAGGTTACTCACTTGAGCGATAAAATTGTTGACGCTTTGCGTCAGGTTGTTGCAGATACGTATGCTTTGATCGGGCAGACTCATATTTGCCATTGGAACGTACGCGGCCCTTCATTCTTCTCTCTACACATCGCATTTGAAGAACAGTATACCGAACTGTTCGCTGCAGTTGACGAGATTGCCGAAAGGATCCGCGCAAAGGGCGCACTTGCGCCAGGCGGATTGTCGAATCTCGCTGAAATAGCCGGAATCAATGAGATCGCAGAGAACGCCTCCGCGAAAGAAATGGTCGAGCACCTGGTTTCCGCCAACAGCAAATTGCTCACTGACCTCAAGACGGCTCGAGATTTTGCCGGTGACGATGGCGATTCCGAAACAGAGGACCTGATGATTGCCCGTATTCAGGTCCACGAAAAAACACTATGGATGCTCAAGAGTTTTCTTGAATGAGCAACCGATCCCTCACGCGCGACATACCAGCTAAGCGATTGACTACGCGTGGGTGATTTGTTTCAGCGGGCAAATACGGCCCGCGTGCAAGAACGTTGACGCTCGCGGCGAAAGAAACGTCGGTTTGAACGTTGCGTTTGCATCCAGAATTCGCAAGGGTGAGGCTCCACCGGAGCAGCGCCGAGGCAGGATGCGTGAGATCATGAATCGAGGAGGGGGCGACGGATGGAGCACTCCCCCTTGGATGGTGAAAAGCTGGAAAAATAGAGGGCTTTGGTTTAATAGGCGAGGAGTCCTCTGTTACGCACTTGGTTGACCACGAAGTGGTCATAGCGTGTAGCCGGTGGTCGCGTAGCGCACCACCGGAAACAGGTGAACGGGTTTGAGTCGACCCTGAAAGGGTCGCAGCGTTCGAGGCTTTGACCCTTTCAGGGTCATCTGTGCTTTCGCTCGCTTCCCCTGGATGCGACACGCGATCTGGGGCTACATGCTTCGATCCCGTTGTGATCCGGCCTGTTGATTTACTCACAACCCGCTGCGTCAGCGAGGGATCCTTCGTCCCTCACTCACGTTTCGGGTTTCGACGTTCGCCGTATTTCTGTAGCTAACATTAAATCAACAGGCCCGATCGTCACGTGCAGAACGAGGCGGACGTAACAAAAATATTGTAGCCGATTAACGTTTTCACCATCTCAGCCTTCCACTCCCTTGCGAAGTCCAAGCTCAGATAAGCACGTCCATGCGCGACACAGGCCGTAACGCGCAAACCATTGATATGCCGGAACTTCGGTCTCGGCTTTGATTACCTTCAAATCGACAGACGGTTTTGGCAACTCTCAGGTTTGCAA
>CAYXWX010000101.1:0-16261 GCA_964468915.1 uncultured Pirellulaceae bacterium | reverse complement strand
AAACCGAGCGAAAAGTATCGAAAAGCCGCTAGACTTAAACGAAACGCGCTCTAATGCGATGTCCGTGTTGAGCGCACAAAAAAAGCGGTGCTGATTTTAATCAACACCGCTTGGGTCAATTGTGCGTTCGCAGTTTCCACGAACTCACAGGTGGCTATCGTTTTCGCCACGTTTGCTTAATATCGATAGTGATCCGGCTTGTATGGGCCATCGACTGGAACATTCATGTACTCAGCCTGTTCCGGTGTCAGCTTGGTCAATTTGACTCCCAGCTGATCGAGGTGAAGTCGTGCGACTTCTTCGTCCAAGCGCTTTGGCATCAAATGAACGCTGACGTCGTACTGCTCACCCCGCTCCCAGAGCTCCAGCTGAGCCAGAACCTGGTTGGTAAATGACATGCTCATGACAAAGCTCGGATGGCCTGTCGCACAGCCAAGGTTCACAAGGCGACCTTGAGCCAGAACGATCACATTGTGACCATCGGCGAAGGTGTAACGATCAACGGCACCGATGTCAGCCGGTTTGATGTTGTCCTTGGTCATCTTGCCGGCTTCGACCTGAGCCTCAAGCCAGGCAACGTCGATCTCGGTATCAAAGTGGCCGATGTTGCAGACGATCGCGTCGTTTGGCATCTGCTCCATGTGGTGACCGAGGATGATATCGCGGTTTCCGGTTGTCGTGACGAACAAATTACCCTGAGCGGCTGCTTCGTCCATCGTGACAACTTCGAATCCCTCCATCGATGCCTGAAGAGCATTGATGGGGTCGATTTCGGTGACGATCACTCGGCAACCGTATCGCTGAAGCGAGTGAGCACAGCCTTTTCCGACATCGCCGTACCCGGCGACAACGGCTACTTTTCCGGCCAGCATCACGTCTGTCGCACGCTTGACACCGTCAGCCAGTGACTCGCGACAACCGTAAAGGTTATCGAACTTACTCTTGGTGGCACTGTCGTTAATGTTGATGGCCGGGACCTGAAGTCTGCCTTCCTCAGCCAGAACGATCAGGCGGTGCACGCCTGCAGTCGTTTCTTCGCTGATTCCCTTGATGTTGGCAAGCAACTCCGGATAGTTGTCGTGAACCATCGCGGTCAAGTCGCCACCATCGTCAAGGATCATGTTCAATGGTTCGCCCGATGGGAACGCGGTCAGCGTCTGCTCGATGCACCAGTTGAACTCTTCTTCGTTCATGCCTTTCCATGCGAAAACGGGAATACCAGCTTCTGCGATAGCGGCGGCAGCCTGGTCCTGAGTGCTGAAGATATTGCAACTGCTCCAGGTTACCTCGGCTCCCAGCTCAACCAGCGTCTCGATCAAGACCGCGGTTTGCACGGTCATGTGCAGGCAGCCGGCGATTCGAGCACCAGTGAGTGGCTTGGTTTTTCCGTACTTCTCACGAAGTGCCATCAGACCGGGCATTTCGTTTTCCGCAAGGACGATTTCTTTCCGACCAAGTTCGGCCAGAGCGATATCTTTGACTTTGTAAGTTAGCTTTGTCGTTTCCACGTTTGACACGGGAAGACCTCCTGAAATAAAGGGCGAAAAAGATTGACTCGAGAGTCCAGCTGACACTCGGTAATCTCAAAAAGCTGCAACTCCGTCCACGGAGACTTCCGCCCGGATCTTTTTACGTCGAGTAATCGAAGCAGCCTGTATGTAGGTTGAATAACCGACCAAAAGTGTACCGTGCAACGGGTGCGCAACTCAATGTCTGAACCCTGTTTACCGCCATTTTTCGAGGAAATTGGCTGGTAAGCTCGCTGGTACCGTCGCAGGAAACTACGCGGTTTAACACTCAGTTAGCACTTAAAAACGGATACCGCCGCCGCTGGTTCAGGGCTCACTGGCTCCTGTGGAACGCTTTCTTCGCCGCTGCGACAAAGCGGCTTATTAATTGGTCGTTTTTCTGATGTTGTGCGTTTTCAACTCCACTGGCAACGTCCACCGAAGTTGGACTCGCAATCGCGATCGCATCGGCGACATTGTCTGGATTCAGTCCACCTGCCAAAGCCACTGGAAGCGGCAATTGGACATCTGCCAGAGCGTGCCAGTCAAGCAACGTTCCAGTACCTCCAAAAGATCCTGGTACCGCTGCATCGAGCAATACCATTGATGCGTCGGCCTGCTGCCATGCGGATACTTCGGCAAGCAGTTCATTCTGACCGGCTGCAAGGTCCAGGTCTTTCGCGACGCGGACGGCACGGATGATGGGGGTCGTCGGATCGATGGACTTGCGTGTCAGCTCAATCCGAACTTCGGCGATGAAATTGGGTCTTTCGTCGCCATGCAGTTGGATGATGTCCAGTCCAGTCGCGTGAACCGTCGATGCGATCTGATCCGCCGAATGGTTCACAAAAACGCCGACGATTTTTCCGGGCCAATCCATTCGTTGCGTTCTGATGACGTGGGTCAATTCTACCGCTTGCTCGATCGATACACTTCGGACCGAAGGCGAGTAAAAGTTCAGCCCGATGGCATCGGCCCCCGCGTCTATCGTCGCAACGACGTCTTCCGGGAAACGCACTCCGCAAATCTTGATCTTGAACAGACTCATGTGATCCAATTTGTTTGTTTTGGCAATGTTGTCGAGCCATCCTGAGGTCTGGCGACAATCCCGGGCTCAAGTCATACTCGCCCAACGAACCGCAGACGCTCAAACGCCGAAACCTATCCCGTGAACTATTCGAACACAAAGACAGCAGGACCCACAGGCCCGGGGCAGGAGGCGGCGGACTTGGGTTTTGATCTGAGCGAGTGTCTTCCCATTCTTGTCACGGGGGTTTCGGGAGTCGCCGGTTACAGTTTGTTTTACGGACTTCGGCGGAAGTATGGTGATCAGGTTTTGGGGACGCGGCCGGAGAAGACGTTCCGCCTGGTCGACGCGGGAATCATCGGCACGAATCTCAGCGAGCCCGATAACGTCCGCCGACTGATACAGGAACACGGAATCCGGACGATCGTCAACTGTGGTGGTAGCTGCCATTTGAAAGGGTGTGAGCTTGACCACGAGATGGCACATCGGGTCAACGTGAAATGTGTCGATCACTTGCTGGATGCAATTGTGGGCACTCCGGTTCGGCTCGTTCATTTGTCGATCGATCTGGTTTTTTCCGGTGATGGCGATGGTGCCTACGTTGAAACGGATACCCCCGATCCAGTGACGATGTACGGCAAAACGATGGTGATGGCGGAGCAATTGGTTTTGCAGCGACGCCCCGAGTCCGCGATTTTACGTATCTCGTTGCCGATGGGAGTCAGCTTCAACGGGCATGCCGGAGCGATCGATTGGATCCAACACCGATTTGCAAAAAATCTCCCTGCGACGCTTTACTTCGACGAGGTCCGGTCACCCACGTATGTCGACTGTTTGAATCGCGTCATTGAAGAGTTCTGCTGTCGAACCGAATGGAGCGGAATCTGGCATGCGGGCGGTGACGTTTATCTTTCGCTTTATCAGATTGCCCAAATCGTCAACCGGGTTGGCGGGTACGACCCGGATCTGCTGCATGGTTGTCCTCGCATCGAAGCGGGCCCGATTCCTCCTCGGGCGGGGAACGTGACCATGAACTCGCAGAAACTGAAACAGACTCTGGGCCGGCAACCTTTCCTGCCGTGGCCGTTAGAATCGAAATTTCTACCGAGCGACCGGATGTGGCACGTCGAACGTGACGGTTCCATCGACGGTTCTCCTCAGCTGATCCACCAATGTTTGTACGTTCCATCACAGCGAAAGCAGTGAAAGTGTCTTTTCCGATTCAGGGCGAATATCGCAGGATCTCGCTCCGAACCGTGTTTCATTACACCCTTAAGCAGACAAATTCGGCACAGAACGGCTAACCGGAGCGGATGGGACCCACGTTTCGTTCATTTGGTGCCTGGATCTGCCATCAATTGATTCAAGTGAACGTCGTGGATACGATGGTGGCCTGAGAAAATGGCTTCATGCGGAAAGAGAATCCGCAACAAATGATAAAAAGGGCGACAGGAATGACCTATCGGTTTCGACCTTGCGTAGACCTCGACGGTTGGCGGGGATCGAATCGGGATCAGGCGGGGATTTGAAGTATGGCAGAAGATCATGTTTGGAGTGTTAGCGCGGGACGCTGGTTTGGTGTGCCGGTTCGGATACACGTCAGCCTGTTACTCTTTCTGGCCGCAATTTTTGGTGTTGAGTGGCATTTTCAGGATCTGATCGAGCCATCGTTTGGAGGAACAGGGCTGGTCACGGCACTGGTTCTGATTGCGAGCATTCTTATCCACGAGTTTGCCCACTTGTTTGCGATTGCCAACTTGGGCGGACACTGCAACGGCATGTTGCTTACGCCGTGGGGTGGTAACTCTGACAATACGTTACTTGAAAGCGGTCGGGCCAGAGCGATCATTCACATGGCTGGCCCGTTCGTCAGCGGAATGATTTTTCTGTTTGGTGCTGCGGTGTTGATCAGACACACCAGCACCAATGTGGAATCGCTGATCAATCCATTGCGACCGCATGGATTTCGTTCGGCCAATTGGGAACAAACGATTCTCGAAATTGTCACGTGGGTCAACTTCCAGCTGATGGCCGTGAACCTGCTTCCGTGTTTTCCTTTCGATGCGGCTGCGGCCATGCGAGCCATTATCGATTCGATGCACCTGGATGTTCCACGTCACCGAATCGAATCTTTCATCATGGCAATCGGCCACGGTCTGGCGTTCACAATGCTTGGGATGGCGTGGTTGTTACGCGGTTATGACGGTGGCGGAGCGATCCAGCCGGGATGGTTTGTGTTATTGATTGCCGGCATCACTCTGACATTCACAGCCCGATATTCGTTTGCACGAGAAACCGCATACGATGACCCCGATTGGGATGAACTGGAAGGCGCTGAGTACGATTCCATGTACGAAGACGGCGACTTTTTCCACTTTGGCGAATCGGACGAAAACGGGTCGTATTCGCAATGGCTGCTGGAGAAGCAGCACGCTCGCGAAGTGATCGAACAGGAAATGGAAGCGGACGAAGAACGGCAGGCGGATGAAATCCTCGAGAAACTTCACGAAAGTGGAATCACAGGTTTGACCGAAGACGAAAAGTTGATCCTCGATCGATTCAGCGAGCGTTTGCGACGTCGACGCCAGTCTGGCGTGTAACCAAAATCGTTTTCGACAGCCCGATAAGGCTTTCTGAATCCGAAAGACATGCACGAGAACTTCATCGCGGTGCGCTAATCGTCGTAGGCCGTGGTTGCTCTACGTCGACGCCGTCTTCTCAGACGCCGTGGTTGAAATTCGCCTTCGATGAACCAATAGCCGCCCAGCACTTTGTAAAACGTCAGGATGACAAGTGCTCCCCCTGCACCGACAGCGAAACCTTCAAGGCTGATCGGTTGTACGGTTTGGCCAGTCTCGGAAAAGTACTGTAAGATCGCGCAGCCGATCAGAGTTCCAGCGATTCCCATCAGAACGGTCGCGATCGAACCACCGGGGTCGCGTCCCGGCATGACCGCTTTCGCTGCCAATCCAACAACCGTGCCGAAGCCAATCCACGTAAGTGCGAGATTGGCGTAGATGGCTAACTGATCAAAATCCATTTCGATGCTCGCTGTTGACGATTCGACGTTCCGCTTTAATGTGTTGCAGGTGACCGTTCCTGACCGTTTCGCGTTTTACCAAAATCAGGCAAATCTCCCCAATAGCAGTTGGGATTCCGCATGACGCCATTTTCTTATTGTTTGCAGTTCGCTTATTCCGCCCAAGTTGATCGGGGCTGGTTGGGTGCGTTGATTCACGGGTTTGAGATGGGATCTGAGTGACGTTATCTGGCAATCAGCGCTGCGATGTTTGCGATGTTCGTGGAAGAAGCGGAAGCTCAGGTATCCCGATATTTCCGTCGCTAACTACAATGGTCTCGATAGTCAGCTTCAGCATCCCTGCCGGTACCACCTTCACATTCTCGCTATCAAGATCCTGATCCGTTGAAGAATTTTCTGCTCACGATAATCAAGTTCGCGATTTCCGCGGCTTTGATTTTTTACCTGTTTCGTAACGCGACGCTCAGTGATGATTTCGGGATGTTGTTCAATTCCGAAAAACGGTGGGGATGGCTGGCAGCTGCGTTTATTGCCTGCACGGCAGGGTTCGTGTTGGGTTTCGTCAGGTGGCATTCGTTGGTGCGAGCTTTGGGGCTGCCATTCAAGTTGATCGACGCGATTCGGCTTGGCTTTATCGGACTGTTCTTTTGCGTGTTCACGATCGGCGTTGCCGGAGGCGATGCGATGCGAGCGGTTTACGTTTGCAGGCAAGCGCCCGGAAGGAAAACGGAGGTCGTCGCGTCGGTTGTTTTTGATCGCCTGATTGGCTTGTTGACGATGGTCGGCATCGCGGCGATTGCGTTCGGCCGACTGAACGTTGGTGGTTTGTCAACGACTACGGCCAATGAGATGACTTTGTTTTATGCCGGACGCTTCACAATGTTGCTGTCAATCGCTGGTTTTGCCGGCTTCGCCGTCCTGTTGGCGATTCCTGAGTTTCAAAAGTTCGGTTGGTCACGGAAATTCCTGTTGCGATTATTTGCGGTTCCATGGATCGGAGGTTTCGTTAGAAAAATGACCGATGTGGTATCTGTGTACCGAACACATTTGATGACGATTGTGACGAGTTTTTTTCTCAGCGTTGGAGTCAACGTTTGCTTTGCGGTGACAATTTTTGCGATCGCCATCGGGCTGGGAGCAGACTGTCCTGATCTTGGTACTCATTTTTTGATTGAACCGATTGCCATGGTCGCAAACTCTCTGCCTCTGCCCGGGGGTATCGGAGGAATGGAAGCTGCGGTCGCGTTCTTGTACAAGGTTCTGGCAGACGGCAACGGAGTGATTGTTGCATTTACCTTTCGATTTTTCATGCTGATCGTTTCCGCGATCGGTGGGGCTGTCTGGCTGTTGAACAAGGAAACGTTTAATGTATCGCCCGGAAGTGTGGAGGATGTCGCGACGTCGTCATGATGCGTTTTGTATTTGACGGATAGCGTTGCACTGGTGCAGAATGAGCGTTCACGGATTTTTAACCGGGTGATGCGATTGACGGATCAATCATGGCGGACACAAGCTCAGAGAATTGTCGACGTGATCATCCCCACGTCAGGATTTACGTTAGCCTGGCAATCGCGTTATTCCTCGCTGCCTGCGTGGCTCTCTGGTTCGACCTGTCGGTAGCGACGGCTCATCAGTCGAGTGTGTTGCCGGGTGACCTTCGCCGTATCGTCAGGCTGTCGGAGGTGTTCGCTCATGGGTTTGGTCTTGCTGTTGTGGCGATGTCGGTATGGCTGTTGGCTCCGAAGCACCGGCGGCGAGTTCCGCGTTTGATTCTGTGTGGAGTGTTCGCATCATTGTCTGCTCAATTGGCCAAATTGGCGGTTGTCAGGTTGCGACCCATGGCTTATCGAAACGAAGATCTCGAATTCGTCATGCCCGAATCGATTGCTGCATCGTGGACGCGAATTGATGAACAGCTGCGAGCCATCGACGTTGGCGTTTCGTATTTCGTTCAGTCATTTCCGTCGGCCCACTCTGCCATGGCGACAGGAATTGCCGTTGGGTTGTGCTGGTTGTTGCCCAGCGGACGATGGATGTTCATCCTGTTAGCGGTCTTGGCATGTTATCAACGCGTGCAGTCTCACTCGCATTGGGCCAGCGATGTGTTTGCGGGTGCGGGGATCGGAGTCTTGATTGCAGGTTTGCTGGTGCAGAATTGGGGGCTAGGATGGTTGTTGACTCGATACGAAAATAGAGTCGACACGAAATCGAGACTCAAGTCTGACAAGAATGCAAATTGATGAAGCGATCCATTGGATCCATCCCGCAGTTGTATCGCAACGTTCGCCGTTGGACGGAAATTGTTCGTGTGCTCAGCAAGTACGGACTTGCCGACTGGCTCAGCCGATTCCGAATCGACTTCATGAGCGGCATGCTGACCGGTGGCGATGGGAAAACGTTGGCCAGTTTGACTCATCACGAACGCGTTCGTCTTGCGTTAACGGAACTTGGCCCGACATTTATCAAATTTGGGCAACTGCTGAGCACGCGTCCGGACGTCGTGGGAAATGAACTGGCAGACGAGCTTTCGTTGCTGCAATCCGATGCGCCGGCGGACGATTTTGAGACCGTGCGGGCCGTTATCGAGGCGGAACAGGGCAGGCCGCTTGAGGAGATGTTCTCATCGTTCGAAGAAACGCCAATCGCATCGGCGTCGATTGGTCAGGTTCATCGAGCGACGTTGGCTCCTGAATTTCAAAGAATGCGTGAGAGTCGGGGGTCTTCGCCGGATGTGGTTGTGAAAGTTCGGCATGAGGGAATCGAAAGGATCGTGGAGACTGACCTCGATATCTTGTCCGGGCTTGCTCAATTGGCAGATGGAATCGAAGAGTTTCGAGGGTATCAACCGGTTGCTGTCGTTGGGCAGATGTCTCGAGCGATGCGGCGAGAACTCGATTTCGACCGAGAGGCAAATCACTTGCTGCAGTTTCGTGCCATGTTTGCCGGCGATGATTCGTTGGTTCTGCCTGAGCCGATCGAGCCGTTGTGTTCTCCACGGATGATCGCGATGGATCGTGTGGACGGAACCAAATTGCGGGAACTGTCAACGCATGAGAGTCTGGGGATTCGAGCCAGCCAGTTGGCCCGCGATGGAGCGAACGCGTATTTGAAGATGATTTTTCAGCATGGTTTTTATCACGCTGACCCTCATCCGGGTAATATCGTGATCACCAAAGAGGGCGCAATCGGGCTGTTGGATTTCGGATTGGTTGGCAGGATCAGCGAACAGTTACGCGAAGACATTGAAGCGATGCTCGTTGCGATTGCTCATGAGGATGTGTTGATGCTGACGACGTTGATCCGTCGAGTCGGCAATTGTCCCAACGATATGGACACTGCCGGATTGTCGAATGACGTTGCCGACTTTGTCGGACAGTATTCGACTCAAACGCTTTCGTCGTTTGACATGAGTGGTGCGTTGAGCGATTTCGTTTCGCTTGTTCGTCGTTATCATATCACGCTGCCGAATGAGGCTTCCCTGTTGATCAAGGTGCTGATCACGCTTGAGGGAACCGGGCGTTTGATGAATCCGGATTTCAATCTGATGGAAATCATGCAGCCGGTGCAGCGGATGATGTTGCTGAAGCGTCTTTCGCCCTCACGTCAGCTTCGCAAAATGCGTCGGTTTTACATGGAGATCGAGCAGCTGGCGGAAGAGCTGCCACGCAGGCTTTCCAGCATTCTTGAACAAGTTCAGTCGGGGAGCTTTGACGTTCATCTGGTCCATCGACGACTGGGCCCCACTGCCAATCGCCTGGTTCTGGGGATGATGTCCAGCGCGATGTTCATGGGCGCGTCGTTAATGCTCAGCTACAAAGTTCCGCCTTTGATGTTTCCCGGTGACGGACCATTTGGGATTCAAGACCTGTCGGTGCTTGGATTGACGGGTCTTTTCGTCAGCCTCGCAATGGGGCTTCGATTGCTATGGGCAATCAGGAAATCGGGCAACCTGGATCAGCCAGAATAGATCGCTTCGTGAGTTCACTTGGTGCGTGGCGACGGCTCAGGCGGCTCGTTCGGTCAAACTGGACGATTCGGATTCGATCAATCGATCCCCAAAGGGTAAGACGTTTTCCGATTCTTCGATCGCTTCTTTTTTTCGCTGCTCGGATAGTTCTTCAATCACCGCGTCGATTTGGTCAAACAGCGTATCGAGACCTGTCAAAACCTCTTCCTGTCGCCGCAGCATCGATTCAATGAGCTCGTTCTCGGCTGATCCGGCAGTAAGGGGCTGATTTTTCATAAGAGCAGGCGGCAACGAAGTGCGTGAAACCATCAGAATGCCTGTGAAATCGGCTGTTGAAGAAGTGATGGACTTTGTTTGCTGTTCGAATGAGGGTCGTTCTGCTCAGGTACTTTTTGAGGATTGAGTTGATCCAATTGCCTCCGGCGAGCTTGATTTTCAGTTGTCAGAGCGAAAATCAGTGATTTCCGATTTCATTTGAGTAAGGTCTGGACACTTTTCGAGTAAATCGTGTATGATTTCTCGTTCGACGCGGGGACTCGTGGCCCCGTTGTGCCGATAGAAGTTCGGCAAGCGTCAGTCCTTTCCCGTCCCGATGACTTTTTGAAGAAAGGAAACTTGATTTTGATCAACCGTTTGGAGACACAATGGTAAAGCTGCTGGTTAGAGAAAAAGAATCGATTCAAGAAGCCGTCCGCCGCTTCCGAAAGCTGGTCGAGCGAAGCGGAATCAAGAAAGAGATGCGTCGCCGCGAATTTTACGAAAAGCCGAGCGAGACGAACCGCCGTGCTCGTTTGCGTGCAGAGCGACGATCCAAGCGAAACCGGATGCTGGCCAATCGCTAGGATTTGCGAATAACAATACACCATAAAAAAAGCCGACTGGTTGCAGTCGGCTTTTTTTATGGTGTTCAGTTGTCCGTGGCCAGCGATCCGCCATGACTACCGACTGGGGTCTAGCCTCGATAATTCGTAGGCCGGCAACAAGGTCTCGAAAACACTGCGGTAACTTTGCAAACCAGAAAGTTGTCAAAAACAGTCTGTCATTCTCGACGGCAACAAATCCGAGACCGAAGTTCCGGAAGGGCAATGGTTTGCGTGTTACGGCCGACATCTCAGATGAAATATCCGGGCTAGCCGTCGTTCAATCAGTCGTGCGGGGGCGGCCTACGCGTGTCTGTAGTTTACAGCCAACGTTAGACGACTGTCGGTAGATCTTCAAAGAACCTCTCTACGGTGTTTCCACAGATTGGTTGGCTGCAACCGGGTGAGCACGAAACTTCGGTTGGCGCGGTGCGACAGGATCGGACGTGGATGGTTCCGGAGCGGTTGTGGGCGCACCCGATGTTTGAGCGCGTGAGCTTTCCGTCGCCATTCGTGCGACATTCTTTTCAAAGTGAGTGAACAGGACTCTTGCTTGTCGTGGCGTTAGAAGTCCACACTCGATCAACAGCTGTCGGACCGACGGACAGGTCGACTGTTGGGCATGCAGCAGTTGATTGAGTGTTGCTCGATCGATGAGATTGAGTTCAAGAGCGATATCGCCGAATAGCTTTTCGGGATTTTCCGTGTGCAGATCAAGAATCGTCGAGACCTGGCGAATGGTCAACACATTTTTTCTCAGTGCGATGGAAGCCAGAGTCATGGTTGACTCCTGTTGAATCTTCACAAGCCCACAGAACTGCTCGGGGCTGATGATTCTTTGCTCGACCAGGTAAATTCCGAATTTAAGGCTCATGCTGACCCACGCTCTGTTGAGGGTTTCGACCTGAAAAGGTGTGAAGCTGCGTTTCAGCCTCCGAAGTCACTTTTTCATCACATGGTCACATCGACTTTTTTGCGCAGTGGGTTGATCGAGAGTGCTGCACAGGTTTCAGGTGTTTTCATTTGCATAATCGCCACGCGAAACGACGTCGAAGCAACGACTTCAGGGGCCACACACGTGGCTTTGTTTCAACGACCTCATGGATTTCGATGCAAGATGCCAACGCAGGTTGAAAATCGGTTGTGACGATTGTTCAGAATGAACAGAACAATTCGGTGACCTGAGCACGAAAGACGTCCGGTTGTTCCGGTCGCACGGATCGGGAGGGATGTGATTTTTTGTGGTAAGCCATTTGCTGATCAAACGCGTTCAGCAGCCGATTGTCGGCTGATTCATAACCTAGCTTTTCCCATGGTATCACGGTGATTTTCGAGGCCGATTCGAAACTTGCCAATTTAGAGTCATGGACACTGTTGTAAAAGGTTTTGAGATGGCGCGAGTTCAACGCAAACAAAATTTTGTTGACAAGCATGTACAAGGTGCATTGCTGCGACGGATATTCTTTCACTGGGTGATTTTCTTCGTCGTTGTCACGATGTCCGTTGTGATGCTGCAGGCGATGCTGGGGGATCCGGCCCAGTCACTTGCAACAAGACTGAAGTACGAAATGGGTGAATTTGTGTTCATGGGAGTCATCCTGTTAGCACTGTTCCCGGCGTTTATGCTGGACACGATTCGATTCAGCAATCGCTTCGTCGGACCGATTGCTCGGCTGCGTCGACATCTTCGACAGCTTGGCAAGGGCGAGACTGAGCAATGTAAATTCCGTGACAACGATTACTGGGCGGAGATGGCTGGCGAGTTCAATGAAGTTGCGAAACTTGTTGACGCCCAGCGTGAGCAGATTGAGACACAGGATACAGAAATCCAGCGACTCAAGGCGGCGTTGGCAACTGCAGGAATCACATCGCGATCCTAGAAGATCCCGGTGACTCGTGCGGACAGTGGAAGAACACGGAAACTAACTATGAAAAGTCGCTTGAGAAACAATAAAGCGTTCGGCTTGTCTCGCCGTGCGGCAGCAACCGTCGAATTTGCGGTTTGCCTGCCCGTGGTATTTCTTGTTGTCTTTGGATCCATTCAGGCGGCCAGCATGCTGTTCTTGCGACAGGCAGCTATCCAGGCCGCATACGAAGGCGTCAAGGTTGCGATTCGAGAAGAGGGGACGGACGACAGAGTCCGGGCTGCAGCACAGGCTGTTATTGACGGTCGCCGGCTGACCGGTGTCACGATCGACATTCAACCCAACAACGCGAATCTGCTGGATGCCGGCACGATCGTTGACGTCACCGTTACCGTGCCATCAGACGAAAACACACTGTTTCCGTTTGATTTTTTCGCCGGACGCGTTGTGTCTGGAAATGCCGTCATGGTCAAAGAGTAGTTTCGTTTCTTGCACTGCTGTCACATCCAACTGGAAGATACCACCGTGAATACCAGATTTCAAAAATGTAACCAACGCGTACGCGATGATCGTCGTGGAGCCATGTTGGTGATGATCGGCGTCGTGTTTGTGATCCTGTTTATTTCCGCTGCCTTCGCAATCGACATCGCTCGAATGCACGTGACTCGCAGTGAACTACGGACTGCGACGGATGCGGCTGCCAAAGCGGCGGTCGAAGCTCTGGGCCGAGAACAGAGCATTGAAGCAGGACGGGCGGCGGCCGTTGCCATCGCTCAGCGTAATATCGTTGCGGGGGAAGGCCTGAATCTCCGTGGTTCTGATATCGAATTCGGAGGTTCCGTCGCCCAACCAGATGGTTCGTTCGCGTTTGACCCGGATTCCTCTTTTGTGAACGCTGCTCGGGTGGTTGGATCACGAACGGAAGGATCGCTGGGTGGATCCGTCAATTTGTTTTTCGCTCCGATCTTTGGCGTCGAGAATTTTCAACCGACTCAAGTGGCAACCGCGACCAGAACAGACCGAGACATCGCTCTTGTTTTAGACGTATCTGGATCGATGGGGTCTCGCGGTCGATTCGCAGCTTTACAAAATGGTGTGGACGTGTTCCTGCAAGAGCTGGATTCCACTCCTCAGCAAGAATTGGTTTCGCTGTCCGTCTACAGCACCGATTCAACGAAACTGCAGGACCTTACCGGCGATATGAATCAGATTCGCAATGCGTTCGCTGACCAGCGACCGGGCGGATTCACTGCAATCGGGCGCGGATTATCGACGGGACTCGATTCCATCGTCAACGATTTCCGGGCTCGTCCATTCGCGTTGAAATCGATCGTTGTGATGACCGACGGAAACCAGAACCGCGGAGTCAACCCGACGGTAATCGCGCGGCAATGTGCGAATCAGGATGTGACCGTTCACACGATCACGTTCAGCGGTGGAGCAAATCAGAGATTGATGCGCGAAGTCGCCGACCTTGCGTCAGGGCGACATATTCACGCTGAGAGTAATCAACAGCTGGTTGAAGCGTTTCAGGAAATTGCTCGCCAATTGCAAGTGTTGTTGATCGAGTAGTCATCCGAGTCGTTCGCGAGCGTCGTATGATCCATAATTCCACAGATAGATGGCAGATCCAGACCGATGAATCTTTTCAAAAATTCCCAATCAAACTCTGACAAAAAACGAATCTCGAAACGCTCGACGGGCGCTGTTTCAGTCGAGTTCGCCATGTGCGTTCCTGTTTTGTTCACTCTTTTGTTTGGATGCTATGAGATCGCTCGGGCGAACTTGATGCAGCACGCTGCAGAAAGCGCCGCTTACGAAGGAGCCCGCGTTGGAATCATTCCTGGAGCCAACGAAGACGAAATTCGAGAGGCGACAAACTTCATCATGACCAGTGTCGGAGTCACCGCGTTCAACGTGAACGTCCAGAACAGTGTCACGGCAGATGATGTTGAGCAGGTCAGCGTCGAAATTGAGGTTCCGTTTGCTGAGAACTTTCGAATGGGCACGTTTTTCGTTGAAGACCCGACGTTCCGAGGCCAGTGCACGCTGAATCGCGAGTCGTTGTAGGACGAGGTTGCGAAAACTGGAAAGCGTGGCAGGTTTCTTTGACCACCACGGACAAAATAATCGTCGCGTCGTGTTCGTCTGCACTTTTGTTTCGACCGGCTGGCTATCCACCTGGCGATGATGCTCGAACCGTGGCCGATTTACCCACTACGGTGATCCCGGACGGCGTGACCGTGAAGCCTTGTGCGCGGTCGGCTTCATGATCGTACCCGATCTCAGCGCCTTCGGGGATATTGACGTGCTTGTCGATGATCGCGCGTTGGATTTTCGCGTGTCGCCCGACATTGACGTTTTCCATCAACACAGAGTCAGACACTTGAGCGTAGCTGTTGATGCGAACGCCCGGCCCCAGAACGCATCGGTCTACTTGCCCACCAGAAACGATTGTTCCCGGGCAGACGATGCTGTCGGTCGCCATGCCGACTCGGTCGATTCCTCCTTCGGACCGAAAGACGAACTTTGGCGGAGGCAGGTTTCGCTGCACGGTTCGGATCGGCCAGTCCGCGTCATACAGGTTCAGGCTCGGTTCCACGTGAATCAGATCCATATTCGCTTCATAGTAGGCGTCCAGCGTTCCCACGTCACGCCAGTAGGCGGTCGAATTGGTCGACTCGTCTACAAACGGATAGGCAAACACTCTGGCCGTATCGATGATTGACGGGATGATGTCTTTACCAAAGTCGTGGTGGCTGTCCCTGATCGTGGCGTCGTTCAGCAATTGCTCAAACAGGAACCGAGTCGTGAAGACATACACGCCCATGCTCGCGAGGCAGCGTGATTCATCTCCGGGAATCGTTTTCGGGTTGGCTGGTTTTTCTTCGAACCCAACGATTCTCTGCTGTTCGTTCACCTGCATCACGCCAAAGCTTTTTGCCTCATCGGGAGTGACCGGCAACGCAGCTACGGTCAGGTCGGCGTTCTGGCTCTTGTGAAAATCGATCATCTTGCGATAGTTCATCTGGTAGATGTGATCACCAGCCAGAATGACCGTGTACTGGGGACGCTCCTGCTCGATCGCGTAGATGTTCTGATAGACCGCGTCAGCAGTGCCCTGATACCAATGTTCATCGATTCGCTGCTGAGGCGGGACGATATCAATGAATTCTCTCAGTTCATTGCAAAAGTACTTTCGCCAACCGTCGTTGATATGACGGTCGAGGCTCATGGCTTTGTACTGGGTAAGGATCAGAAGCTTCCGAAGGCCACTGTTGATACAGTTCGACAACGCAAAGTCGATAATTCGGTAGCCACCAGCAAAAGGCACGGCTGGTTTTGCTCTGTCTCGCGTCAACGGCTCAAGTCGTGAACCTTTGCCTCCCGCGAGTATGACTGCCATGACGTTATTCAAACGACTGCTCCTGCTATGGCCGTAAATTCATGCCGCTGAACTCCAGTGTCAGCCCTGATTTCACCCGGAAGATTTCGATGGAAGTTTAACCCGTCAGGAGAATTGATAGAACCCACGGTTGAATCGCCAGCGATAAAGCGACCTCCACTTGAACACGCTACCAACGAAGATGTCGCCTCGGCTGCGTTCGAAAGGTCGATTCGCATTCGGCCCTGTTGCGGTTGTGTCAGGTGACAAGATGTTGTCGTAAAAACGAACAAATCACCATGGTTGGCGTACTGTTTCGCACAAGGCAATGATTCAAGTTGCGGGAGTCTGAAACCAGAAACGGCAGGGTTTTCCTGCGAATTCAGCCGCTGCAGGTTTGCGTTTGGGGTCTACGGTCCCTACAATCAAACCATGTGGCACAGACTTTCATTCACTGATGAATTTGTGCCGATGCAACACGATGTAACGCCGAATCTTGATTAGATTTTATTGTTCACGTTTTGCTCACCACCTGTGGAACGTCCTGCATTGAACTATTAACTCAGATGATCCTGACACGTCAAATTTCGGTTTCGAATGGTCGGCAAC
>CAYXWX010000100.1:0-16284 GCA_964468915.1 uncultured Pirellulaceae bacterium | reverse complement strand
CGACGATGAACGCACCAAGTCCGAACGAGACAGAAACTTTTCTCGTCGCTGTTAGTTACATCTGCTGGGCACGACCATTGCCAGCCGCCACTTTATGGTACACGCACGAGGATGAAGATGACGATTGACGGGATTCCCAAGTTGAAACTTGCAGGCATCGTCCTGGTGGTGACCATGATCTGGTTCAGCTCCCCGATGCTGTTGAATCACGCCGACGGCCAGAACTGGGCAAACTGGCGCGGCCCCGAGCAGAATGGACTCTCGCGTGAGAAAAATCTTCCCAGCGAATGGTCGCTCGAGCCGCGAAAGAATGTGGCGTGGGTTTCGGAAACGGGCGGTCGCTCGACACCGATTGTGCTCAACGGGCGGGTCTACCTGAACTGCCGAACACCTGACGACATCAATGACCCTGACCAGCTGATTCATAGTCAGGATCAAGTCGTCTGTTGGGATGCTGATACGGGCGAGGAACTCTGGCGAGACAAATTCAATGTGTTTCAAACGGATATCCCTGCCCCGCGAGTCGGATGGGCTTCCATGTGTGGGGATGAAGAAACGGGTTACGTTTACGTGCACACTGTCAGCGGAATCTTCCGATGTTATGCCCCTGATGGAAAAGTGATCTGGGAGCACTCACTGAGTGAAGACTTCGGAAAGATATCAGGATACGGCGGACGAACGCAGACTCCGATTATTGACGAAGACCGAGTCATTCTCAGTTTCATGGCAACCAACTGGGGCGCCACGAAAGGCCCGGCTCCTCTGCACTACTACTACGCGTTTGACAAAAAGACGGGAACGCTTCAATGGGTTTCGGCGCCGGGCGGAGCGCCAAAAGACACTAACTACAGCGTACCGGTTGTCAGCGTGATCAATGGTCAACGAATGTTGATCGGTGGCAACTGCGACGGCCACGTTTACGCCATGAATGCGAGAACCGGAAAGCCGATCTGGTCGTTTCGAATGTCAAAACGTGGGCTGAACACCACTCCCGTGGTCGAAGGCAACATGGTTTTCATCTCGCATGGCGAAGACAACATCGACAGCCCCGAATTCGGCCGAGTCCAATGTATCGACGCGACGGGAACGGGCGATGTCACCGACACACATGGTGTCTGGCGAGTTGACGGAATCAAAGCAGGTTACACAGCTTTGATGATTCACCGTGGCGTGTTGTTCGTTATGGCAGATCTTGGAAACTTGTACGCGTTTGATACCCAAACCGGAAAACGGTTATGGGATAAAGACCTGGGAACCGTCGGAAAAGGTTCTCCCGTCTGGGCAGATGGAAAAATTTACGCGCCTGAAGTCAACGGACATTTATGGATACTCAAGGCGTCGCTCGAAGATTGCAAAACGCTCAGCAAAGTCAAACTGAGCGCTGCCGATGGCAACGGTTCGGACGAAATCTACTCATCGCCAGCCATCGCTAACGGAAAAATCTATCTGGTGACTCGCGACCGGACGATTTGCATCGCGGATGAAACGAAAGAGCCGGAAATTGGCAAACCTCTGGAGCTTGCTGAGGAAGCCCCAGCCACGGAGGAGGTCGACCTGATCCAGCTGCGACCTTACGAGACCATTGCTGCGGCGGGTTCAAAGACCGAGTACGAAGTTCATGCGTTTGACGCTAACGGACGCTTTATCAAAAAAATGCCTGCCGAGCTGACTTTGGGTGAAGACCTGTCCGGCTTCTCGGTGGACGGTGCTCGGTTGATCGCTCCAACGGAAGGTGGTGAAGCTGCCGGTTTGGTTACTGCAAAACTGGGTGAACTTTCTGCCTCAGCACGTGTTCGGATGTTTGACACGAATCCTGAATGGAACTGGGGCTTTGATGGTTACAAAGGCGTTCAAGTACCGCCAACGTGGTCGCGTGCTTTCGTGAAGCTGAAGCCAATGGATCTGGACGGGGAAACGGTGATGAAGGTCACCGGTGGTAAAGGGATGCGAGGTCGCCCCAGCCACCAAATCACGATTGGACCGGCATCCCTGGTGGACTACTCGGTGCAAGCGGACGTTCGTCTTACCGAGCAACGACGTCAGCTTGCGAGCATTGGTCTGTCCTGTGACCGATACAACTTGATCCTGAAGGGCAACACGTCCAAGCTGACGATTCAGAGCTGGCCGCCGCATCGCCGCATGGCGAAAGAAATCAAGTATCGCAGCGATCCAGACATCTGGTACACGATGAAGATGAAGGTTGATCAAACGGAAGCCGAAGCGACCATTTATGGTAAAGTCTGGAAGCGAGGTGAGGCCGAACCCGATGAATGGACAATCACCACGACAGATCCTCATCCAAATATGAACGGGGCTCCGGGTCTGTACTTTTATGCTCAGGCCGACTGCTACTTCGACAATGTCATCGTGACTCGTGAAGACAACTAACAACACTCACGACGATCCTCACCCTCAAGCCAACTCTGCCATCACTTGAATTGCCGAGAAGAAACATGAAGACACTCTCAATCTCTTTCGCAAGCCTGATTACATTGCTGGCTCTGGCCGAGCCCACGCTCGCACTTGATTGGCCAATGTGGGGCGGGACTCCCGATCGAAATATGGTTTCTGATGCGACTGACATCAGCCTGGAATTTGATCTTGAGCAAGGAACCAACGTCGCCTGGAGTGCTAACCTGGGCTCTCAAACTTACGGTAATCCCGTGGTCGCCGATGGAAAAGTTTTTGTCGGGACCAATAACGGAGGAGGTTACCGCAAGGAAAAACACCCCGCGGACGAGGACCGGGGCGTCTTGCTGTGCTTCAACGAAGACTCGGGTGAGTTTTTGTGGCAATTGACCCGCGAGAAACTTTCGACCGGTCGTGTTAACGATTGGCTGTTGCAAGGAATCTGCTCGGCCCCTTGCGTTGAAGGCGACCGAATGTGGGTGGTAACCAATCGATGTGAATTAATGTGCCTTGACACGAACGGCTTTCACGACGACGAAAATGACGGTCCAATCAATGACGAAGTCGACTCGGACAAGCACGACGCGGACATCGTCTGGAATCTCGACATGATCGAAGAGCTCGGTGTGTTTCCTCACAACCTTGCGACAAGCTCACCGGTGATGCACGGCGATCTGATTTTTATCGTCACCTCGAACGGCGTCGCAGAAGATCACATTGAGGTTCCCTCTCCACGTGCTCCGTGCTTTCTGGCGGTCAACAAGAACACGGGAGAAGTTGTCTGGGAACACAATCAACCTTTCGACCAGATCCTGCATGGGCAGTGGGGCTCGCCGGCGGTTGGGACCGTCAATGGCAAGACTCAAGTTTATTTCCCCGGAGGTGACGGATGGATTTACGCTCATGACGCTGAATCAGGTGAAGAAATCTGGAAATTTGATTGCAACCCAAAGGAAACGAAGTGGGAGCTTCAGGGGGCCGGTACCCGCAACGCGATCATTTCGACCCCCGTGTTTTATCAGAACAGTGTGGTTGTTTCCGTCGGTCAGGATCCTGAGCACGGAGAGGCAGTTGGGCATATGTGGCGAATCGACGCCACAAAAACGGGAGACATCAGCTCCGAACTTGGGGAAATCGGAAAGCCCGGCGAGCCCAATCCGAATTCCGGCGTCGTCTGGCATTACGGGGGAATGCAGGAGGCAGCGGATACCGAAGACGAAGATGCCGAGCCATGGTTTCGACGCACCATGTCAACCGTGGCAATCGTCAACGGACTGGTCTTCAATGCCGATCTGAGTGGTTTCGTCCATTGTGTCGATCTGGAAACAGGGAAGCGACATTGGGAATATGACATGCTTTCTGGTGTCTGGGGTTCCTGCCTGGCCGTCGATGGCAAGGTCTTCCTTGGCAACGAAGATGGAGTCCTGACCATTTTTGAGGCCTCGGCGGACGAGGCAAAAGTGCTTGCCGAGAAAAACACGGTCAACTACTCGTCGGTTTACAGCACACCCACATTTGCAAATGGGCGAATGTTCCTGTCTGACCGGACCCGCTTGTATGCCGTCGATGTAAAAGAATAGCGATTGAATCGATCGGCAACTTTCTCGAAACGGGTTTGGAAATCTTATGTAAAAAACGGTTTCACTTGTTGAGGATTCATTCGCTGGTGAACGTGGATTCCAATGACTCATTTGTGGTATCTTCGCGAACCTGCCCGAGTTTGGTAACTTGTCAGGACTTGGCATCTGACCGCCTCCATTGCTCCAGATTCAGATTGGCCCTGTACAGGGCGACTCAACAGGTTCGTTTGTGAAATACGCCGCCATTGGTCCGATCTCCATTCATCTACCTGAAAGGGTAGAAACCAACGCGCAGCTGCAGTCAGAGCACCCGCGTTGGAACATGGATCTGATTGCCGAAAAGACGGGCATCCATCAACGCCACGTCGCAGCTGAGGGCGAATGCAGCTCTGATCTTGGTGTCGCGGCTGCCACACGTTTATTTGAAGAACACAACGTTGATCCGTCGAGCATTGACTTTGTTATCTTTTGTACGCAGACGCCCGATTATGCTCTGCCCACAACGGCCTGTCTGATTCAGGAACGGCTCGGGCTTCCAACTCACTGTGGCGCGTTTGACTTCAATCTCGGGTGCAGCGGTTTCGTCTATGGACTCTCCATCGCTGACGGTCTGATCCGTTCCGGATCCGCAAACCGCATCCTCTTCATCACCGCCGAAACTTACACCAAACTGATCGACCGCGACGACCGAAGCCTGCGCACGATTTTCGGTGACGGAGCCGCTGCCACTTTGATCGAAAGCTCACCTCAGCAGTCGCTACGAGGCTTCCACTTTGGCACAGACGGAAGCGGGGCTGATACTCTGCTCGCGAACTGTGGGGGATTTCGCCCACCGGGCGATGCCATTTCACCTCGGCATAAAAAACGCTGGAAAAGCGAGCTGTACATGGACGGACCCAGCCTGATCAATTTCACGGTTGGAAAAGTGCCAGATCTCGTACAGCAGATACTCGAATCGGCTTCGATGCAGATGTCCGATGTCGGAACGTTCCTGTTTCATCAAGCAACCCGAAAAATGCTCGAACAGCTGATCCAGGTGCTTGGAGTCGAACCCGAACGGCTGCCAATCAGATTACAAGATGTCGGAAACACGGTTTCGTCGACGCTTCCCATTTTGATCCATCAACTGCGTTCGTCGAATGAGCTCTCTTCAGATCAACACAATTTGCTGATTGGATTCGGTGTAGGATGGTCTTGGGCTGGCTGCGTGTGGCAGGACAACTGGAAAAACGAGAATTGAGATAGTTGCCGGCCTTCGCGGATTCAACAAGCTCGACAAGCAACAACGCTCGCTTTCTGGCTCAGTCGAATTCAATTCACAAAGGATGACCATGTTCGAGACTTACCGCCCGTCCGGAAAATTTGGAACGCTGACCATCCCTTTGATACTGGCCGGTGTCGTTGTCGCAGCTGCTCTGGCATACGTTTATCACCTGTTGCTGGAATGGATTCCGCTCATCTACATCAACTTCCTGATTACTCTCTTTTCAGGCATCGGCCTTGGAATGATTGGAGCGTGGGTCATGAACATGGGCCACAATCGCAATCGAATGGTTGCATTGGCAACGGGCTTACTATTTGCGTTGGCAGCACTTTCAGCCAAATACTATTTTCAATACCAGACGTTTTGCTCGCAAATTGTCTCTGCTGAGGTTGAAGCAATATCACAGGAAACAGGAGGAAGCTTCGACAAGGATCAGATCGATCAGCTGGCCACCGATTTAAGAAAAGAATTTTCCATCGTCGATCACCTGAAGCTCAGGGTTGATCAGGGGTGGAACATCGGTCGACGAGCCAATGGTGGAGCCCCCATCAGCGGCATTTTTGTTTATCTGATCTGGCTGATTGAGGCCGGCATCCTTCTTTACTACGCCGTGACAATGAGTGTGTCGGCGGCCGGTGAACCGTACAGCGAGAAACTGAACGAATGGGCATCAGAAGAAGAGACGGTAATGAATCTTCCAATCACTGATGAAGAAATGGTGACACAGATCAAATCGGCAACCAGCGTCGACGATCTATTGAGCCTTCCGATCCCCAAAACCGACGAATCCAACAAGTTCGCCACGTATCTGGTCAACAGTATTGAAGGTCAGGAACTTGAAGACGCGTATCTTTCGGTGGATCTGCACGAATTTTCTGTGAATTCGAAAGGCGAACAGGAGACCAAAACCACGCCGCTGGTAAAACATGCAATCCTGACATCGGATCAACGCAAGCAACTGGTTGAAAATGCTGATTTGATGCAAGAAGCATTCGACGCATATCGTGAAGCGGTTGAATCTGACGCAGCCAAAGAGTCGGACGATTCCACCGAAGCTCAAACGAATGACTGAGCATCATGGATGCAAGTTTCCTTTTTGTCTGGCGGCTTGGCGGCGATTCGTTACTTTCAACTCGGTTCGTTCAACGCCGTAGACAAGATCGTCATGTCCAGGACAACCGCGTGCACCAACGCACAGGAAGATCTTGGGCGGCAAAATTGGGCAACACGGCAAAGCTTCTTGCAGACTATCAAATGTCACCCTCACTCAGCTGACTTTTCGCCAACCGAAACCATCACGTCCACAAGCGTCAGATCTTCCGACGGACGCACGGTCCGCATATCCAGCAACATTCGATCCTTGTTGACTCGTCCAAAGATCGGTGGAGTCAACTCACGCATGGCCGAAGCGACGGAATTGATTGACCCCTCAGCCGCCGCAAACGAAACGCACCACGTGGGAAGCCTTTGGGTCGGCAGACTACCCCCACCAAGCATCGAGAAGTCTTCAACCGCCTGAAGATCCTGCAGATTCGGATTGCTGGATATTTGAGTTACCACCTTCTCGGCTCGCAGTTTCAGATTCTCGGTTGGCATCGAGAGCATCTGAAGGATTGGCACAGACTGCTCAGCCTGTTCGCCGTTTCGATAAAGCTGAAGCGTCGCGTTGAGTGCAGCCAAAGTCATTTTTCCGACTCGCATCGCCCGCATCAGCGGATCGCGCAAGATTGTTTGGATGTATTTTTTCTTGCCAACAACAATGCCACACTGTGGGCCACCAATCAGCTTGTCACCGCTGAACAGCACAACATCCGCACCATCACGAATACTGGCAGACGCAACAGGCTCATCTGACAGTCCATACTTTGAAAAATCAATCAGTGCTCCCGAGCCGATATCGTCAATCACCGGCAGACCGTGCGGAGCGGCAATTTTCGCGAGCTCCGCCGTTGACACGGATTCTGTGAATCCAACAATTTCGTAATTGCTGGGGTGAACCCGAAGCAATGCACCGGTTTCCTCGTGAATCGCACCGGCGTAGTCAGACGAATGTGTTTTATTGGTCGTACCAACTTCTTTCAGTTTTGCCCCGCTACATTCCATGACATCGGGCAATCGATAGCTTCCACCTATTTCGATCAATTGGCCACGCGAAACAATGACCTCTTTACCCTTGGCAAGTGCCGACAACGTCAACATGGTTGCAGCAGCATTGTTATTGACAACGACAGCAGCCTCAGCTCCCGTCAATTCACAAAGCAACCGCTCGACCGCTCGAATTCGCTGCCCTCGCTGTCCATCACGTAAGTCAACCTCAACACTCGCATACCCTGCTGCAATTGTTGAAACCGCCTTGACGGCAGAATCAGCCAACGGAGCACGACCAAGCCCTGTGTGCAAAATGACTCCGGTCGCGTTAATAACCGGCTGCAACGCAGGCTGCTCTTCCGTTTCCAACCAATCGGCGATTCGATCCGCCATCTCCTGTGGTGTTGGGATCGAGACTTCTTCCGTCGCGGCAGAAACTTGCTCACGCAAGTCATCCAGAAACGTACGGACTCCGTCAACGACCACTCGATGGTTTACATTCTCAACCACCTCCTTCAAGCGAGGATGTTCGAGCAGTTGATTGACCGACGGAAGATTGCGAAAGATATTTGGCATTCGTATAGTGCTTTGTTCCAACTCGTTTTTAGGTTTGTTACTTGCGGAGGGTCTCGTTTTATTTTTTGCTTTTGAGGCTCACGGAATGATGATTCGGTCGGTCAACCCTAATCTTCAGTTGGAACAAAGCACTAGCGGGTGAATAAAAGGAACCGTGATGCAGGATTCACCCCATTATAGCCAAAACGAATCTCAGGCTTCATCCCTGTCCACGTCGGGTTCCGTTTCGCGATCTGCCAGCAGGGAATCAAGATAACGAGTGCCTTTTTCGGATTCAGGAACGTGATTGACTCGCTGTTCCATTTCTCGGCCCGCTTTGAATGTCACCACGTATTTGGCAGGTACATCAACAGCATCGCCCGTTTTCGGGTTGCGACCTTTTCGAGCAGCTCGTTTCTTCACTTCGAAAACTCCGAAGTTCCTCAGCTCGATACGCCCGTCGGTTGCCAAAACGTCAATGATGCCGTCAAACGTCTTCTGAACAATTTCCTTGGTCTTGAGCTGAGTCAGTCCGAGCTCTTCGGAAATCGTTCGGACGATTTCTTTTTTCGTCATGATGTGGACCCGCAAAACTGGTGCAAAATTGCAATCTGGCGCATCAAAAAAGTGGCATCGCTGACAGCTGAAATGGAGCTGGGACTCACGCAAGTCTACAAACGACTGTCGTTCAAGTCAAATTCCGATCGTTCTACAAAACGACGGTCTCAAAAATTGGTGAACCGACGCGCAAATCTCTCATTCGACGTTGTCTGCCTGCGAGCTGGAATTCGTCCAGGTGTCGTTGAGGCAGCCTTTAAATGCGTAGTTTTTGACGCTGCTCCTCAATGGCATCGAGTTGAAATAACTTACCTTTCCCACTGCCGGGACATTCTTCGCATGTTCGCTGCCAATCTTCCTCAGTCCGAAGGTTGCTGTCCCAGAACGGCCAGGTTTTACATTGTCTGGGGCGAGCATCGTACAGTGTGCAACCTCGCGTTTCCGTATCCAGAAATACACAATCGCCGTTGGGGAATTCTTTCAAGCTCTTGCGAATCCCGACTGTTCGAACGTATTCCGACTCGAACGCCTCGACTTCAAGCTCGGACGCGGCCGCCATCGCTGCAATTTCCTGCTTGTTGACCCACACGTAACCTGGGGCTCCGGAGCAACAATCACCGCATCCAGTGCAGGTAAATCGAAGACCGTCCTTGTACCAGGGCAACTGCTCCGATTGATTGTTATCTGATTCTTCTTTCCCTGCCATTTGAAATTCTCAGTGCTGTACGTCAAAACGATTAAATGTTTCACACAGATGTCAATTGAATAATCGCTTCAATCATCGCGTTCATCTCTTGCAGCGTATTAAAATGACCGACGCTCATCCTTACCGTTCCTCCCAGCTTATCGCTACCGATCGCTTTGTGAACCAGAGGTGAGCAGTGCAGCCCCGCTCGCACCTGAATGCCAAACTGAGAATCCAGCACGTTTGCGACATCCGACGGCGGCATGGAATCGATCTGGAAACTGACGACACCAGCGCCAGATTGCTCACCTTTCAACGAATAAACTTCGATTCCATCTCGCTGTTTCGCGAAATTCAGGAAATGTCGCATCAACTGATCCAATTGCGATCCAATGGCAGAAATCGACTGCGACTCAATAAATTCTAACCCGGCACCAAGCCCCAGAATCCCTGCCACGTTCAGGTTACCCGACTCTAAACGGAAGGGCATTTCATGCGGTTGGCTGGTAAGCTCGCTTGATGATCCCGTCCCCCCAAGTCGATAGGGTTCGATTTGCTCGACAGCTCGATCGTTCACATAGAGAATGCCCGTTCCAAGCGGGCCGAACAGCCCCTTGTGACCCGAACACGCGAAAAGATCACATCCAATCGCCTGCACGTCCACCTGAACATGACCGGCCGATTGAGCCCCATCAACCAGGAACAGGCACTGGCTTGGTTTTTCAAATGCTCCTATTTCATGGATTGGCTGGATCGTACCCAGAACATTACTGACGTGCGAAACACAAATCAATTTGGTGTTGTTGACGATCTCATCCTCCAGCCGATCCATTTCAACAACCCCGGCAGAATCGATGCCAATGATTGTCAATTCAATCATCCCGATTTCTTGCAAGTAACTGAGCGGTCGGAGAACCGAATTGTGTTCCAGCACGGTTGTAATGACATGGTCGCCCTCCCGCAGAACACCGCGAATCGCCATGTTCAACGCGTCGGTGCCATTGAATGTGAAAACAACCTGACTGGCATCATTTGCATTGAACATGCTGGCAACGCGGCTGCGAACCTGACTGATCGAGCGATCCACATGAATTGCGTCGGTCGATTGTCCACGTCCTGCTGCTGAACCATGGTGCTGATAAAAATCAGTAATTGCATCAACGACCGCAGGCGGTTTCGGCCAACTGGTAGCTGCATTGTCCAGGTAGATTCTCGATGGATGTTCACCCACTATGTCATCCGCCGATCTGATACATCGCTTTTTCAGGACGTTGAAACTGGTCGGAGTTGATCCCGTGAGCTGCAGCCTTGTTGGCCACGGAATCCCTGATCATCCCAAGAATCTGTTCGTCAGAACCGTCCGTTCGAATCAAGTTTCTCAGATCCCACTCGCGGGTCGAGAACAAACAATTTCTGAACTTACCCTCCGCAGTCATTCGAATTCGATCACAGCTGGCACAGAAGGGTTCGGTCACGGAATTTATGAAACCAACTCGTCCTTTGCCATCAACGTACTCAAAATCCGACGCAGGCTGAGCCGCATGGGACCGCCCGATTGGCAGCAGCCCAGCCACATCGCGAACAATGGTCTGTCTGACGGATTCGCCAGTCAGCACCTGATTTCGCTGCCAGCTCTCGTCCCCGTCAAGCGGCATGAACTCGATAAAACGCAGTTCAAGATTCTTCTCTCGAGCGAATCGCGCTAAAGGAATAATCTCGCTTTCAGTGATACCCGTCATCGAAACCGCGTTGATTCGAATCTGCTCAAACCCCGCATCGATGGCGGCATCGATCCCCGCGAGTACCTGCTCCAGTCCTTTCCGCCGGGTAATCTTCTCAAACTTGCTCGGATCAAGCGTATCCAGACTGATATTCACTCGATCAAGACCATGGTCACGCAATTGTTTCGCCTGGTCTGCAAGTAAAATCCCATTCGTCGTTAACGCGACGTCCTCAACCCCCTGAGACGATTTGAGCATTTCGACCAGTTTCCATAGCTGTCCGCGAACCAGAGGTTCACCGCCGGTCAGGCGAATTCGGCTCACGCCCGCAGCGGCCGTGATACGTACGACTCTCGCGATCTCCTCAAATGATAGAATATCCTTGCGAGGAAGAAACTGAACCGATTCGGGCATGCAGTAAAAGCAGCGAATATTACAGCGATCGGTCACGCTGATTCGGAAACTCTTATGAACACGCCTCAATGAGTCAACGATTGGCAACGAATGGTCAGCTTGAATCACGACGGAGTCTCCTCGTGATTTCGGTCGGCGACTGTTTCATCCACGTTTCCATCGGGATGGATCCACTCTTCCTGCCCATCTGCCCAGATTTCTCGTTTCCAGACCGGCACCTCCTGTTTCAATCGTTCCAACAACCAGGTCGCCGCCTCAAACGCAGCGGATCGATGAGCGGAGCTGACCGCCACTGCGATACTGGCTTCTCCAATGTCGACAACGCCGACGCGATGCACGATCGATGTCCGGGCGACAGGCCATTTCTCTGATGCTTGAGTGGCAAGCGCTTCCATTTTTGTTACGGCCATCGCCCGATAACACTCGTACTCCAGCCGAGTGGTTTCACGCTGACCGGTCATTCGGCGTGTCGTGCCGACAAACAACACGTTTGCTCCGCAATCCGGATCTGAGACTGAAGCGAGCACGGCAGCCGAATCGATTGGTTTTTCCACAATTGAGATCATCTGTTTCAGTCATCCACCGCTGACCGGAGGGATAAGAGCGATTTCTTTCGCATCAACAATCGGCATCTCGTCTGCGGCAAACTGCTGATCAACCGCAATGAACGATCGAGAAACCAGCTCCGCGAGTACAGGATACTCTGTCGCCAGCTGTTTTCGAAGATCTGCGACATTTGAAACACCGTCGAGATCAACAGTAACGGAATCCTGACCCACACTTTCTTTTGCGGCGGCAAACAGGAGCACTCGGATTGTCATGTTGTCACCAGTTCTTCACTTTTTCGCTCAAACAAATCTTCAAGCTCCGGCATCAAGCCGTACGCAAGCGCCAGAAACTTGATCGGATGAACGGTTGGAGTTTTCGTGCCTTGCTCCATCTGAATTTTACACGTACTGCATTCCGTTGTCCCGGCCATCAGCACAGGTTCTCGCATCGCGTCGATCAGGGAAAACCCCATGCGCAGGCTGGCGACGTAATTTTTGCGTTTCAGACCATAGGTACCTGCCATTCCGCTACATCCTCGATTGATCATACGAACGTCCAAACCAGGGATCAACTTCAGCAGCGTCAGCGCAGGCACGTTCGCACCTAACGCTCGCTGGTGACAGGGCAGGTGGTAACCGATCGTCGCATCAATTCTGGAGAAAGTCGTTGATAACTTCTTTGATTCGTAAAGCTCAAGCAAAAAGTTTGTCGCATCGATTGTTTTACTTGCGACCAATTTCGCATCTTCATCATCAAGCAGGTTCACGTACTCATGCGAAAGTGCCAGCGCAGCGGACGGTTCGGTTGTGACAACTCGATAGCCTCGCCTGATCCATTCTGCCAGGGATTCGACATTCTTCTGCGCAATTTTCCTTGCCCTGCGAATCGCCCCGTCTGAAATCAGCGACATTCCAGATACCAATTGGTCCGGCGGAACGACAACCTCCACATTGTTGTGCTGCAAAACCGCGACAAACGCTTGCGCCAGTTCAACGTCGTTCCAGTTTGCATAAGCATCGACGAAATACACGACTTTGTCACCGGTGCCCTCCGTTGGCCGATCCAGCTTCTTGCGATGGACCCAGCGAGCAAAAGACAATGTTGAAAACGACGGCAATTTTCTGCCCGCCGCGATACCCATCAGCCGATCCAACAGCCACCGCGCAACGCGATTCCTCAACAAGCGATTCGTGATGCGCGGCATCCGCCCCGCAACTCCATACAACCAATCCAGTCGCGTCAGGCACCAATCGGAAAAGCGCAACCCGTTGACCGAAAAATGCTGCGCTTTTGCTTCTACCATCAGCTTCGGGACATCCACCGATGCAGGACAATCAAGCCGGCACTGGTGGCAGTTCACACAAAGATCGGCAACGCTTCGAAACGCATCACTGGACATCGAGCGCGGGTCAAGCTGCCCCGTGACGACGCCCCGAATCAAATTCGCCTTGGCTCGAGGGGATGCTTCCTCTGTGGGAACCGCTCGAAACATCGGACACATCCGCTCAACCGGCGATCTGGTTCGACATCGAGCACACCCGTTACAAGCCTGAGACGCTGCTGCAATATCCTCAAGATCCCAAGCCAACTGAGGCTCCAAAACCGGAAGCGACGCTGGTTTTCGGATCTTCCTGCTTTTATTGCGTCCATTGGAATCCGCGTCATCGAATTCATCTGCCTGTGAGTTCAAATGGCCCGATTCGGATCGATTTCGATATAGCGATTCAGCAACCGTAACTTCGCGCACGTTTTGCGTCAGTTCATGTGCCGGATGATCAATCACCTTTCCCGGATTCAAAACGTTGTGCGGGTCGAACGTGTTCTTCACCTGAGAGAAAACATCGCATAAGTGACCGTACTGCTGCCTCAGGTACCACGTTCGACTAAGTCCATCGCCCTGCCCTCCACTGATTGTGCCGTTCAACTCGACCACGCGGTCAAACAATTCGGTCGCCAGTCGCTGCATTCGAGGCAGTTCACTCGGATCAGCCATGTTGATCAGCGGGCGGATATGCAAATGCCCCTGAGGCATGTGAGCGAAAACAGATGCGGTGACCTCATGTCGGTTCAGGATGCCGTATAGATCGCCCAAAAAATCAGGGATCAACGTGGGAGCAATCGCAATGTCTTCCACGAACGGAATGGCTCGCCGCTGCCCACCCAAACGATATTGAATTGGAACAATTCGCCGCACAAGATGCCAGAAAAAATCCCGCTCGTCGGGATCACTGGTCGTTCGAACATCGAAGGCGAGATTTTTCCGACGCTGAATCTCGACAACAACATCTTCCAGTTTTTCCTGAAGCGTTTTTTCATCCGCTGTTTGAAACTCGACCAGCAACATCGATTCCGCTTCAATCGGCAAGATCTTCTGGTATCGCACATCCTTCTGACGAGCGATTGACAACAAACGTCGATCAACCATGTCACATGCGGCGGGCTGCATTTGATCTATCTGTAACGCTGCTTCGGCCGCATCGGCAATCCGCTCAAAGAACAACAACGCAACCCCTCGATGAGCAGGCAAACAGTCGGTTTTCAGCGTTGCCTCGGTAATGATCCCCAGCGTACCTTCACTTCCGACGATCAATCGAGTCAGATCGATTGCCTGACCACCGATCCCGCTCTGCAAATCGAAAACGTTGTATCCTGCCTGGTTGATACGGCTTTTCGGTCGATTACGAGAAATCAAATCCGCATTCTGAGTCAGAACCTGTTGCAAGCGATAACTCAGACGATCGACCTCATGGGTCTGCTGACCAGAAGATTCGCGCACTGGATCCATCGCGCGAATGTTCGACCCCGCGTTCAGCTCGACCACATTGCCACTGGCAAGAACCACTTGTAAACGGGTCACGCGATCACGTGGATTTCCATACCGATTCCAGCGACTTCCCGTGCTGTTGTTAGAAAGCACCCCACCCATCGTACTGACCGCTCGTGTTGCCGGGTCAGGGCCAAAATGCTGTCGGTGCGGTGCCAGTTGCTGATTCAGTCGCCGCACGACAACGCCGGGCTCAATCGTAACTTCATCTCGCCCCAGCGACCTGACGCTACGCATGGCATAAGAAAAATCGAGCACCAGACCGCGACCGATTGCCCCTCCGGAAACACTGCTACCTGCCCCGCGCGGAATGACGGCCAGATCATTTTCCCGAGCATAATTAACGCACGCGACAACATCCTCAACCCCCGCCGGCCGGACCACACCAAGCGGTTTGATCTCGTAAATGCTCGCATCGCTGCTGTACAACTGCAAAACGTTGTCATCGCAACGGATGTCGCCGTCCAGCACGCCGCTCAAGTCCGACTGAATTCGAGAACGGTCCGGATCCATGCAAGCGACAGGCTGAGAGGAAGGAAAACTGAAAAAGCAGTTCGAAGACGAGCATCAGGCAGCCAGAAAAAAGGCCACGTTGACAAAAATTGCTCAGCCCCGATTATACCTGATCGTATCCAGCGTCACCATCGCTGAGATCGAACCGTCCTTCTGAGTTTCGATGAACGAATGTGAGCCAACCGGATGGCGATTTTCAAAACGCTGCTTGTGATGCGTCATGCCAAGTCTTCATGGAAAATTTCGGGAATCCCCGATCACGAACGACCGTTAAACCGTCGAGGCGAACGCGATGCAGTGCAAATGGCGCGATTCATCGGTTCGCAAGGGATCGCGATTGACCGAGTCGCCGCATCCACAGCCAAGCGGGCTCAACAGACCGCAACGAGGCTGATCAAGTCGATGGCTCAAGTGAACCTGACTGAAATTGAGTCTCGAGATGACTTTTATCTGGCCCCTCCACGGAAGTATCTGAACTACCTGACTCAGTTGGCAGATTCCGTTTCGACCGTGATGTTAATCGGACACAATCCCGGACTTGAATCGCTTGTGCAGCACCTGAGCAATCGCTGGGAAGCCATGCCGACCGCCGCCATCGCTCATTTTGACGTTGATTCCGATTCATGGAGGGATGCTGATCTGTCAAAATTCAGACTGGATCACGTCTGGCGCCCGAAAGATGTCCTCGAGCACTACCGCTGATTCAAAATTCATGGCTGTTCATGAAATTTAATGGGTAATTGAATGAAACAAGTTCGGATCAAACGCCGGCTCCGGTGAGGGTTGTAGTTTGATTCAATTTGTCCGGGGCTCCCGCCCCGAGCTACCAAAGGCGGCCCCATCCGGGGCAAGCGCACAGGCTCCGAGGGAGTCTTCGTCTGTAGCTCAGGGCGGCTGCCCCGGGTTTAGACAAATTTCGTCCGGTGGCCCCGGCGAGGGTTGTGATTTAACCGTGGTCGTGCACATTTCGAGCAGCGCCGTTCGTAGTAGCGGCTTTAGTCGCTTGTTTTGAATAATCCCGAAAGCGTAACCCCGATATTTCGCAGGCCGGCAACAAGGTCTCGAAAATACTGCCGTAACTTTGCAAACCAGAGAGTTGTCAAAAACAGTCTGTCGTTCTCGAC
>CAYXWX010000099.1:0-16506 GCA_964468915.1 uncultured Pirellulaceae bacterium | reverse complement strand
GTCTCGTTTTATTTTTTGCTTTTGAGGCTCACGGAATGATGATTCGGTCGGTCAGCCGTAATCTTCAGTTGGAAAAAAGCGCTAGTTCATGTTGCACTTAACTGTCGCGTCTGCGGCGTTGAAAAACCAAGCGAAAAGTATCGAAAAGCCGCTCGACTTAAACGAAACGCGCTCTAAGGCCACTACGTCCATCACCCCAGGTTGAAAACTTGGGGCTTCAACATACCTTCGCTAAAGCGAACCGAACGCACGGATTTTACGGGAATTTCGTCATTTTCCCGGGGAATTCCAGAGTGAGTCAGGGGTGATCTTGGGGCAATTTCACTTACGCTATCGTAATCTTGATACATGCATTCATCATTGGACCCATCAGTTGAAACCTTCATTTGCTCGCCGACGCGTCAAGTCAAAGAACAACCGACCTGAATATCAAGCACTCGAGCCGCGAAAGATGCTGGCTCAGGTTGCCGTGGCTGATTACGTCGATAATTACTCGGCTCCCACGCCGTCGGGTGTTTTGGAATACCTTTGGAATGAGTCCAGCGAATTTGGAAATCCGTCGGGCTACAGCGCGATGCAGCATGATTCGTGGCGGTACCGTCCCGTTGGCGTGGACTTTCCTTACCTCGGTGCAACCTTTGGTCATCCGGGAGCGGGTCTCGACGACAATCTTACCGAAGGAGTTCCCAACACAATCGAGCGCTACGCAATTGTCGCTCATACGGTAACCGAGAACGGTGATTACTCGATTGGCGACAGCTTGATCTCGCGGGAGGGTGCGTTCGGTGATGGCCTGGTCGTGTCAGTTCATGTGAATAGCCAGCCAGTCACTGAGCTGTTGCAGGTCGCGCCGACTGAGTCTTTGAGCTTTGACGCCTCGCTGGGAACGCTTTCGGCGGGTGACACGATTTACATTGGAGTCGGTCCTGACGGTCCGGGTAACGGATCGACAATCGGCAATGATGGCTTCCAATGGGACTTCACGATTTTCAGACAAGAAGCCACTGTGATTCCCGGGCAGATCACCGTCAATGTTCAAGTCGACCTTGATACTCAGCGATGTGTCGGCGCTTGATCGAGAAAAGTTCTTCGCCATTCATTCGGGCAGCACGAACGACTCGCAGATTTCTTCGTTTCTGTCCGAGTACGATGTAACGCTGGGCCGACAGTTCTGGGGGGCTTTGCCATACGCCAGAAATCAGACTGGCCAGGTGGGAGTCTACCCGAACACGACTCCATCGACGGATCAATCTGTGCGGCCGACCACTCGGATGGTTCAGACGGGGCATCCGCGAGACGCTCTCAGGTGGAACACGGATGTTCAGGAAGCGGCAGACTGGGTGACAACCTACTACACAACCGTTGTTGATACGGTGCCGGAATTCTATGAGCCGATTAATGAGCCGTTTGTACATGCGGGCGACTTCGAGTTTTCTGATGCCCCCAGTACAGAAGCGATGCGGCTGAAAATGGCTCAGCTTTACGCCGCGATCGGTGAGGCGGTTGATCAGACGCCAGCATTGGCTGACATGAACGTCATCGGATATTCATCGGCGTGGCCATCGGTGGAACTGTGGGACTTCGGACACTGGGACAGTCGCATGAAAATGTTCATGGACGTGGCTGGCGACCACATGGACGGGTTTGCGACTCACTTGTACGACGGTGTCAATGTCACTGGTCAGAACAACCGGCGATCGGGTAGCAATTCCGAAGCGATTCTCGACTTGATTGAGACATACAGCTACACAAAGTGGGGATTCGTGAAACCTCACGCGATCACTGAGTACGGTGGAATCGAACAGGGCTATGGTGAAGCCTACAGCGACCTGAGATCCGCTCAAAGCCTGCGGTCGATCAACCACCTGCTGTTTAACCTTCTCGAAAGAGAAGACGACATGATGGTCAGTATTCCGTTTATTACCGACAAATCCACATGGTACTTGAATGCTGCCAACAACTACGAGCCTTACGGTCCCGCACTCTGGCGGCCGACCGGACCAAACGGAACGGGGCCATTCGAGTACACATGGCGAATCAACTTTTTCGAGCTGTGGAAAGACGTGAAAGGTGATCGGGGCTTGATCGAGACTTCAGATCCTGACGTTCAGGCTCAATTGTTTGTCGACGGAAGCACCGCCTACGTTGCGATCAATAACCTTGCCGATGAAACTGAAACGGTGGGCCTTGAGTTCCTGTCTGGCCTGTCCGGTTTTCAAAACGTGGAAATTCGTGAGATGGAAGTGCCGATCAACGGTACTCCGCTTTACACGGAAACGATGGAAACGACAGCGCCTGAAAGCATTTCGTTGGAAACCGGAGGCACAGCCGTCCTCGTCTATCACTTTGATGCTCCGATCGAGTTCACGGATACAATTCGTTCCAAAAAGTACTACACCAGCCAACATCTGGAATCGATTAGTGCAGGACAGGCGATCAATTTCAACTTCAATGGAGTGCAGACATCCAGTGAAGGCGACGCTTTGCTGCGGATGGGTGTCGGACGCAAACACAATCGTTCCAAGGCTCCAACCGTGACGGTTAATGGTACCAACGTTGACGTGCCAAATGACTGGGCGGGTTATGATCAGACCAATCGAGACGATTTCTTCGGCGTGATCGAGATTCCTGTGCCAGTTGAGTTGCTCAACACCGACAACACGGTCACCGTTACCTTCCCCGACAGCGGTGGACGGGTGAGTTCAATGATTCTGAACGTCGAGGCGATTGATGCGCCCCAGTTGCCGACCGAAGTAACCAGCCTCACCCGCGACGGACAGCCTGCCGATGACATGCATCTGTTAGATCGGCCAGACCAGCTGCAGGTCATTTCGGTTCAATTCAACCACGCCGTTGATGTTGAACTGAACGATCTCAAACTGATGCATGATTCTTCCGGAGGCACAGTAGTCAATCTGGCGTCGGCCAACTTCAGCTATGATCCGCTCAGCTTCACGGCAACGTGGGATCTGGCAGGCGCAGCCGAGTTTCTACCTTGGGGCTACTACACCGCCTCAATCCCCGCAGCCAATGTAACCAGCGCGGCATCGGGTCAGGAGATGCTGGCGACTTTCTCGCGGCAGCTGTACAAAGCGATTCCGGGCGATGCGAATCTTGATGGAAGTGTCAGCGTGCTGGGTGACGGATTCGCGTTAGTCGGCAACCTTGGCACAACAGAAAACGCTCCCTGGACCAAGGGTGACTTTAACGGCGACGGCATGGTCAGTGTTTTGGGCGACGGGTTCGTCCTGGTCGGAAATCTTGGCGAATCCGCGACTCCAGCTTCTGCTCAGTTTATTTCCACTTCACCCATTTCAGATCAGACGTTTGAAGATCCAGATGATTCGCTTCAGCGTGATATTGCCTTTGCATCTGACTACGCATGGACCGAATCGGAAGAGAAGAAGAAGTGGTTGGTCAACGATCACTTGTCGGGACCGGATGCACGATTGCCGGCCGATGAATTCGACACCACGCTGTTGCTCAGCTAATCCCGATGTTTTGCGGGCCGGCAACAAGGTCTCGAAAACACTGCCGTAACTTTGCAAACCGGAACGTTGTTTAAAACAGCCTGTCGTTCTGGACGGAAACAAATCCGAGGCAAAGGTTCCGGCGGGGCAATGGTTTGCTTGTTACGGCATATATCCCAGATGAAATATCCGTGCTGAGGCAAACTCTTGTTGGTCATGGTGCCTGGTTCGACGCGTTGACTGCAATGTTCCGACGGTTGTTGTTAAACTTTGACAGCACCAGATCTACGGTTTATTTTTTCTTTCCCGGTCAGTCTCGATTTCTCATGATCAACACTTCTGCTCGAATGATCGTCGTGATGGGAGTTTCAGGTTGCGGCAAGTCAACGATTGGAAAAGCGTTGGCAGATCAATTGGCGGGTGAGTTTATTGACGGTGATGATTTGCACCCAAATGCAAACAAACTGAAGATGGCGTCCGGAGTGCCACTGACCGACGCGGACAGAGAGCCGTGGTTGAGTGCGATTTGCGACGAGGCGGTCGCTATTCTTTCGGATCACGATTGTTTTGTGGTTGCTTGCTCGGCATTGAAGCGAATTTATCGTGAGCGGCTGCGATCGATCTCATACCCAGTCATGTTTCTGCACTTACACGGACCTCGGTCGGTGATCGCGGAACGTCAGGCGGCTCGAAAAGATCATTTCATGCCGCCAGAGTTGCTGGACAGTCAGTATGACGCACTGGAATCGCCAGCACTCGAGCCCGGAGTGATCGAAATTTCAGTCGACCAGTCAATCAAGGCGATTTTGCATGACGCGATTTCGACCCTGAAGCGTTAGCAGACCGCGAACAACCAGATCAGACCGTGAACTACGAGATTCGTCACATCTCGTTTTCAGCAAACGCCAACTGATCGGCCCGGCCCGCATCGAAAGAAACCCTTTCGTCCAGTCTTGTTGATTGACGAATCACCAGCCAAGTTGCAAATCCTTTCCAAATTCCTGCCAACGCGTCTTCAGGGCGCTGAAAATATGTGAACCCGTCGCTACCATGATGCGTCTTGCGAAACGTTCGAAGGATTCGCAGCATTCAGTAGACAGGTAAAAAGAAACGATGAAAGTTGGACTGGTAGGTTGGCGGGGCATGGTGGGCTCCGTGTTGATGCAGCGGATGCGTGAGGAAAAGGATTTTGAGTCGATCGATCCGGTTTTCTTCAGCACCTCTAACGCCGGTGGGCAGGCTCCGGACGTTGGCAAGGAAACTCCCGTTTTGCAGGATGCCAATGACATTGACACGCTCGCTGGCATGGACGCGGTCATTACCTGTCAGGGAGGCGACTACACCAAATCGGTTTACGGCAAGCTTCGCGATGGAGGCTGGGGCGGGCATTGGATCGATGCGGCGTCAGCGCTTCGGATGGACGATGAAGCGGTCATTATTCTCGATCCGGTCAATCGTCCAGTCATCGATCGCGCGTTGGATCTTGGTTGCAAAACGTGGGTGGGCGGCAATTGCACCGTCAGTCTAATGCTGATGGCTTTGGGGGGTCTGTACGAAGCTGGGCTGGTCGAATGGATGACCGCGATGACTTACCAGGCAGCGTCGGGGGCAGGCGCCAATAACATGCGCGAGTTGTTGAATCAGATGGGCGTTGCACGCGATTGCGTTGCGGATGAATTGACGACGCCATCGTCTGCGATTCTGGATATTGATCGTAAGGTCGCTGAAACCATGAGAGGTTCAGAGTTCCCAACTGATCACTTTGGCGTGCCATTGGCAGGCAGCTTGATCCCCTATATCGATTCGCAGCTTGAAAACGGCCAATCACGCGAAGAATGGAAGGCCGTTTCCGAAACGAACAAGATCCTTGGCCTTGATCCCGGAACGATTCCAATCGACGGCATCTGTGTTCGAATCGGCGCGATGCGTTGTCATGCTCAGGCGTTGACGATCAAGTTGAGTAAAGAAGCGTCGATCGAGGATATCGAACAGATGCTTGCTGAGCACAACGACTGGGTCAAAGTTGTGCCCAACGACCGTGACGCGTCGATTCAGGAACTGACACCGACAGCCGTGACAGGCACCTTGTCGGTGCCCGTCGGTCGACTTCGCAAACTGAATATGGGCGAGCAATATCTGGGTGCGTTCACCGTTGGCGACCAACTGCTGTGGGGAGCAGCCGAGCCGCTTCGAAGAATGCTGAAGATTCTTCAGGCATAGTATCCAAACAGCTCATCGGCTTCACCGTCAGACGCATTCTTATCAGTGATCGTCGCTGAAGTTCGGCTCTTTCCCTTCATACGCTCGGTAAAGATCAAGGATTGAGGCTTTTAACGCATCGGCCGTGGCAGGGTCGGCAGCCTGCTTGGTCTTCATCGCTGACACGATCACTTTATGAGCCGTGATCAGCTGATTGGTGTACTCGGGATTATCTGACTTGATGCGTTGAGCCAGAAAATACTTGGCGACCACTTCCTGAATGTGGGAAGCGTGATCCTCTTTCGTGGTGACCCAGCGAGTCGCCTGGTTAACGGTCATCGGGTCGAGTTCTCCGTTTTGCATCTTGCTGGTAAGTTCACCGATCTGAGCAATTGACTTCGCAATGGTTTTGGTGTCTTCCAGCATCGACTCAAAGCGAAGCTGATCAGTGTAAATTCCGCATGGAACCTGGCAGTGCAGGGCGGCTGCCGGGCTGGACGGGAAGCTTGCTGCGGGTTCGGCGGCACGAGCAAAGCTGGAAACGATTCCAACGATTGCGGCGGCGATGATGACGATAGTTCTGGCTTGCATGATTTGACTCCGTTTGATGACTGGTTGATTGCTTGAACATTTCCGTTTGTTGGTCAACTTGGTGGACAATGTACCACGGTTTTTTTTTCTCGAAAGAAAGGGTCGGACGTGCGGTGTCACGCATGTTTTGTGATGGCTATCGTCACGAGACTACGCGGCTGCCGAGCCGATCAAAAACAACGCGCATAACGCCGGGCGAATAGTCACCTTAATCGCGAGAAAGTGGTGCATGAATTCGCTTTGACGCATCTTTGATCAGCAGTTTATATGGAGTTTATGGAATTGCGTGTCGTTGGTTCACGATCATTCGGATATGCGAGAACTCGCACAACTTTTAGAAGGATCTCCAACCGGACCCGCTAAATGAGATTCCGAACAGAAGGAGCTTAGTTGAGTAAACATTCTGCTTCTGCGTTCCGAAGAAAATCCTTCCAGGTTCTCCAGATCGCCAAACCGCTTTTGAGAACAGACAGACTTGGCTGGAGCTCAAAATTATCTGTCAACGGAGGTCATGATCGGTTGCGAATTTCCGGCGATCGAATATCATTTTGCGCCAGTGTGGGAGCTAAGCTCTCCTTAGACAGCTTTGGCCCGGTTGGACGTCAGGCAACTTGCCTGAGTTGATGAGAGGGATGCAGCCTCGGGTCCGAGAATCTTCTCGCTTGATTTGCTGATCGAAAAGTTTGGATGAGCGGGCGATGGTCGCTTGGTTCCAAATGAAAATTAAGAGTGGCCCACCGAATGATCATTCCGTGAGCCTCGAAAAAAAGATAAGACGTGATCTTCCGCAAGTGACAACTCTGAAAATGAGTTGGAATGAAGCACCACAACAGGAAAAATGGTTGTTTTTTCGGAAGATGTTTGTGAAAAATCGAACAAAGTGTTCGGGTCTGTATTAAGACTTGCCGTGGAAGTAGTCGTGAAGATTGAATAACAAGCTGGGACGCTCAGTAATTCAGGGCTGTGTCGCGTGATGCGTCAGGTTCTGTCGAAATTGACGCGAGTGATTTCCAGAGGACACGAGATATGATTCATCAAATCAAAAAAGGGCTGGAGCTTCCAGTTTCCGGGCAGCCTGTACAGAGTATTCATCCCGGCTCGCCCGTGAGTTCCGTTGCGTTGCTGGGAGACGACTACGTCGGTATGAAGCCCACGATGCTGGTTCAGGAGGGAGACAAGGTAAAGCTTGGGCAACCTCTGTTCGAAGACAAGAAGACACCTGGGGTGATTTATACGTCGCCTGGTTGTGGAACGATCAAAGGGATTAACCGAGGTGACAAGCGAAAGTTCGAGTCGATCGAAATTGAACTGGACGGTGACGATCAGGTCACGTTTGAAAAGTACGACTCCCTTGGTTCGGTTGATCGGGATCAGGCGGAAGCACTTTTAATCCAGAGTGGTTTGTGGACTTCGTTTTTGACTCGACCGTTCAGTCGTGTGCCCGAGCCTGGAAGCGAACCGAATTCGATCTTTGTCACTGCAATTGATACCAGCCCGTTGGCTGCCGATCCGAAAGTGATCATTGAGCAGAACAAAGATCTGTTCATCAGCGGACTGACGGTGATCTCCAAGCTGACTCGCGGAAAGACGTATGTTTGTAGTGCACCGCAATCGGGCGTGCCGGGAGAGAACATTCCTGACGTACAGGTCGAGGAATTCGGTGGGCCTCACCCTGCCGGACTGCCGGGGACTCATATCCATTTCCTTGATCCGGTTAACGACAAGAAGACAGTCTGGCACATTGGTTACCAGGATGTGATCGCGATCGGGCACCTGTTCACCACCGGCTCGATCATGACCGAACGGGTTGTTTCAGTGGCGGGGCCCCGAGTTGGCAAGCCTGCCTTGTATCGGACTCGGGTGGGGGCTTGTCTGGACGACGTGATCGGAGTGGCCGAACCAAATCTTGACAATGCTCGGGTGATCTCCGGTTCGATTGTCGGTGGTCGTCAGTCCACAACGCTCAAGAATTACCTCGGGCGATTTCACTCGCAGATTACCGTGCTCGAGGAAGGAAACAAACGTGAGTTTCTCGGCTGGCAGATGCCTGGTTTCGACAAATTCACAACCACGCGAGTCTATGCCGGCAGCTGGCTCAAGAACAAACTGTTTCCGCTGACGACCAGCACCGGCGGTAGCAAGCGGGCAATGGTTCCAATCGGCTCCTACGAAGACGTGATGCCTCTGGACATCCTTCCGACGCAACTACTCCGTTCGTTGATCGTTGGCGACACGGAGGAAGCTCAGATGTTAGGTGCTTTGGAGCTGGCTGAAGATGATCTCGCGTTGTGCACTTTTGTCTGTCCGGGCAAATACGAATACGGCTCGATTCTTCGAAAGAATCTGACCACGATCGAGAAAGAAGGATAAACGCTGATGTTACGTTCTTTACTGGACAAGCTGGAGCCGCTATTCAAACCGGGAGCTCCGCTGGAAAAACTTTACCCGCTGTACGAGGCGAATGATACGTTTCTGTACACGCCGGGCGAGGTCGCGCATGGGAGTACCCATGTTCGCGACGCGATCGACCTGAAGCGAATGATGTCGATGGTGATTGTGGCCTTGTTGCCATGTATTTTCATGGCGATGTACAACACCGGGTATCAGGCTCAAAAGATCTTCGCAGCTGGCCAGGCAGTTCCTTCCAGCGATACGTTTTTTGATGCGATCTGGAGCGGAACATGGCGTTTTGATTTGATGGACGCGATGGGCCTTGCGTACACAAGCGACCCGGGCAGTTTCCTCAGTCCGTTCAGCATGCTGCGATGCATCATCCATGGAGCGTTATACTTTTTGCCCGTCTATGCGGTTTGCATGTTTGTTGGTGGTCACTGCGAGGTGGTTTTCAGCATCATCCGCAAGCACGAAATCAATGAAGGCTTTCTGGTCACGGGCATGTTGTTTCCGTTGACGCTTCCACCCACGATTCCGCTCTGGCAAGTTGCGGTCGGCATTGCGTTCGGCGTGATTGTCGGCAAGGAGATTTTTGGTGGGACGGGGAAGAACTTCCTGAACGTTGCGTTAACCGCTCGTGCATTCCTATACTTTGCCTACCCAACCAAAATCAGCGGTGACGCGGTTTGGACTGCTGTCGACGGATACTCGGGAGCCACTATTCTGGGAGCTGTCGCGACAGCGCCGCAGGAGGGCTACGAAGGTTTGGCCTCGTTGGGCACGCAACTGGCGAGCGGCGGCACTTGGTTTACTTACTTCCTGGGAAACGTGCACGGTTCGATGGGCGAGACATCCGCATTGGCTTGCCTGATCGGCGCAGCAATTCTGATTGCCGCTGGAATCGGAAGCTGGCGAATCATGTCGGGCGTTTTGATTGGAATGACCGCGTTTTCACTTTTCCTGAATGTCGTCAGCGACTCACCGGCATTTGATATTGCTCCATGGTGGCATCTCGTCATCGGTGGATTCGCGTTTGGCACGGTCTTCATGGCGACTGATCCTGTTTCGGCGTCCATGACCAACACGGGTCGTTGGGCCTACGGCATTCTAATTGGATTCATGACGGTGATGGTTCGCTCGATGAACCCCGCGTTCCCCGAAGGAATCATGTTGGCAATTCTGTTCGCCAACGTATTCGCTCCAGTGATTGACTGGTGTGTGGTTCAGGCCAATGTGAAACGGAGGTTGGCTCGCTATGCAAGCTGAGAATCGAGATAGTTTGGCCAACACATTTATTGTGGCCACCGTGTTGTGTTTGGTTTGTTCCTTTCTGGTGTCAGCCGCGTCACTGGGATTGCGCAGCATCCAGAACCGCAACGTGACTTTGGATCGCAAACAGAACTTGTTGCAGGTAGCTGGATTTTCCCCGGATGAAATCGCATCGGGAGGGGGAATCGAAGAGCTTTTCGAGAAGCGTTTCGAAGTCAAGATCATCGATCTGGAAACGGGAAAAGAAGCAGTTGAAGCTGCCGACGAGGCAGTTGCCGAAGCCGGAAAGAACCTTGGCGATTCAGAGGAGGACGTGCTGGCCAATTATGACCAGGTGTGGGCCTCAAAATCAAAAAAGGAAAGCGTTGCTGATCCGGTTCCGTCTTCCGAAGACATCATCGGAATCAAATACCGCGAGAAGTATTCGCATGTCTACATCATGAAAGACGAGGACGGCAAAAGCGTCTCCAAGTATGTCTTTCCAGTTCGTGGCAAAGGGCTCTGGTCGATGATGAAGGGCTTCCTTGCCGTTGAGCCGGATTTCCAGACGATCGCCGGTTTGACCTTTTACGATCAAGCTGAAACGCCGGGACTCGGTGGCGAGGTGATGAACCCCGGCTGGAAAGCAAAATGGAAAGAGAAAAAAATCTACAAAGGTGACGAGGTAGCTATCGAAGTGGTGAAGGGCACTGGCAGTGGTGACTACGAAGTCGACGGCCTGTCGGGCGCGACAATCACCTCGAACGGCGTATCCTACATGCTTGAGTATTGGCTGGGACCTCAAGGGTTTATGCCTTATATCAACAACCAGAGTTCGAGTAACAAAACGACTTCCAATTCGCCAACCACAGAAAAGGGAGGCTCCAATGGCTAAACAAGCTTCAGCCTCGAGCCTGATTTTCGATCCGGTTTTCAAGAACAACCCGATCGCTTTGCAGATCCTCGGAATTTGCTCCGCGTTGGCGGTAACCACAAAGCTCTCAACCTCGGTCACGATGTCGATCGCGGTGATCATCGTCACAGCATTTTCAGGTGCCGGTGTCGCTTTGATTCGAAATCGGATTCCCAGTAGCATTCGAATCATCGTTCAAATGACGATCATTGCCTCGTTGGTGATCCTCGTTGACCAGGTTTTGAAGGCATTTGCTTTCGGCTTGAGCAAGGAACTTTCGGTCTTTGTTGGCTTGATTATCACCAACTGTATTGTCATGGGGCGTGCCGAAGGCTTTGCGATGCAGAATAGTGTCAGAGACAGCTTTCTGGACGGGATCGGAAACGGTCTTGGGTACGGATTCATTCTGATCGTCGTCGGCTTCTTCCGTGAATTGTTCGGCAGCGGCAAACTGTTCGGTGTCGAACTGCTGAAGCTGCAGAGCGAAGGCGGTTGGTACGAGCCCAACGGTTTGCTGCTACTGTCGCCCAGTGCATTTTTCATTATCGGAATCGCCATCTGGATTATCCGGACGTTCTATCCTGAACAGATGGAGGAAGCTTAATTATGTACGAGTACATCGAACTGTTCCTTCGTTCCGCGTTCGTCGACAATCTTGCGTTGGCGTATTTCCTTGGGATGTGTACGTTTCTGGCCGTCTCCAAGAACGTGAAAACGGCCTTGATGCTGGGAGCGGCTGTGATCGTCGTTCAGGTGATTACGGTTCCAACAAACAACTTGATTTACAACCACATTCTCAAAGAGGGTGCTAGTTTCGCCAAAGCGGATCTGACTTTCCTCGGGTTGATTTGCTACATCGGCGTGATTGCGGCGATGGTTCAGATCTTGGAGATGTTTTTGGATAAGTTCATTCCCGCTTTGCACGCATCGTTGGGGATCTTCCTGCCTCTGATCACGGTTAACTGCGCGATTCTTGGGGGAACGTTGTTCATGGTTGAGCGGGATTATTCCTTCGTCGAAAGCGGCGTTTTTGCTCTGGGCGGTGGATTTGGTTGGGCGGCGGCGATTGTCGGGCTCGCCGGCATCCGTGAAAAATTGAAGTACAGTGACATCCCGCACGGGCTTCGCGGGTTGGGGATTACCTTCGTGATTGTTGGTTTGATGGCGTTGGGTTTCCAGGCATTTCTGGGGATTTAACTCCGCCGGTCGTTGTATTACTCGGCGTGATTCATTGATAACGATTTACTTCTTTCAGTAGAAATTGTCATGGTTGAAATTCTGACAGGCGTAGCGATCTTCACTGGTGTGGTGCTGGCGTTAGTAACACTGATCATGCTGGCTCGCAAAGCGTTGGTCGCCAGTGGAAACGTCAAGATTTCTATCAACGGGCAAAAGGAAATTGAAGTTCCTGTTGGCGGGAAGTTGATGGGGGCGTTGGCGAATCAAGGAATCTTCGTTTCTTCAGCTTGCGGCGGTGGAGGAACGTGTGCTCAGTGTGAAGTGAAAGTACTGGCGGGTGGTGGTGATATTCTTCCAACCGAAGAAGGCCACATCAGCAAACGAGAAGCTCGTGAAGGCTGTCGGCTTTCCTGCCAGGTAGCGGTGAAACAGGACATGGAAGTCGAAGTGCCCCCTGAGGCGTTCGACACCAAAAAATGGGAATGCACCGTACGAAGCAATGACAATGTAGCCACCTTCATCAAAGAACTGGTTCTTGAACTTCCCGAAGGCGAAGACGTCGACTTCAAAGCAGGCGGCTACATTCAGATCGAGTGCCCGCCGCACATCGTCGAGTACAAAAATTTCGACATCGGCGAGGAATACCGAGAAGACTGGGACAAGTACAACGTTTGGCAGTACACCTCCAAAGTAGAAGAAGATGTGATTCGCGCGTACTCGATGGCAAATTATCCCGGCGAGAAGGGCATCATCATGCTCAACGTCCGTGTTGCCTCGCCACCTCCACGCCAGCCAGACGTACCTCCAGGCAAGATGTCGTCGTACATTTTCAATCTGAAGCCGGGTGATAAAGTGACGATCTCGGGCCCGTACGGTGAATTCTTCATCAAGGACACGGATGCAGAGATGGTCTACATTGGTGGTGGAGCCGGGATGGCTCCGCTTCGCAGCCATATTTTCGAGTTGTTCAGGAACCTGAAGACGGGACGCAAGGTCACGTATTGGTACGGTGGCCGAAGCTTGCGAGAACTTTTCTACATCGAGCATTTCCGAAAAATTGAAGAGCAGTTCCCTAACTTCAAGTTCAACATTGCGTTGTCAGAGCCGTTGCCGGAAGACAATTGGACCGGCTACAAAGGATTCATCCACCAGGTTCTGCTCGAGAATTACCTCAAAGATCATCCGGCTCCTGAGGACGTCGAGTATTACATTTGCGGCCCTCCGATGATGAACGCAGCGGTTTTCCGAATGCTTGACGACCTTGGTGTCGAGCCTGAGAGTATCGCTTTTGACGATTTCGGCGGCTAGGGAACGAGATTCCGCCTTTGTGTTCGCAAAGCCGCTTGCCGGAATGGGTGGTTACAGCCATTGTCACCGTTGGGCAACCACGCAAAACCTGCTCTGCCAAATCAGCTTGAAATCAATTAAGTTTGCGAACCATCCTCTTGTTCGATACGTTGTGGTAACTCAGACTTTGGAACGCGTTTCTTTAGAGTTTGGTGGCCTCTCGTGACTCTTAACCCGTTAGAACGCGAGTGACGTTGAGGGCAAGTGCCTTATGTATTAGGCCGAGGCGCCAACTTGGCATGAGTGCGATCTCCTTCTTTACTTACCGCAATCAAAATCATGTGTAGAAACCTGTCTTCTAATTCTTGCGTTCCGCTGCCGATTTTGGTCGCGACATTTTTCGTGACGGGTGCCGCTACGTGTCTGCTTTCTGTGTCTTCGTTAAGTGCCCACGATGAGTTTAAAGAGGTGCTTGCGCAGCGGTATCGACTGCGATCGGTATCGTGCAAAGCGTGCCATACGGATAACAAAGATAAGAAAATCCGAAACGCCTTCGGCAAACTTCTATATCAGGAATTGAAAGCGAAAAAACTGACGCAGCGTTACAAGGAAGCAAAAGAGAAGGGCGACGAGGCCGAAGAAAAATTTGAAAAAACGATGGTCCGTGAGTTCAAAGCTGCACTGAAGGCGGTTGAGAAAAAGCCCGTCACGTTTTTAGCGTTATTGGAAGCGGGTTTGCTCAACGGTACGCGACTCGATAAAAACCAGGTCGATGCAGATGCGTTAACGATCAAGCCTTTGTCGGATGCTGAGGTCGAAACCATCAAGGTTGAGAACGCTCATTTGATCGAGGGTGAAATCAAGCAAATGCCACCCGAGGAAGATCGAGCGACCCCGCCAAAATCGGATCAAGGGGACGCTGGCTCTGGCCCGTCAAAGAAAACCGATTCGAACGACGTTCCATCTGAACCTGATCAGAAGCAACAAAATGACAAGGCGAAATCACCTGTTAAGCCTGCTGATGTTCCAAAGCCGGAATAACCATCCAATTTGCGTCTGTGCTCTTCGTACACAGCCGGCTGATGGAAGGGTTAAGCCGCAACCTGCGCAGACGCTCGCTATCAAAGTCTCGCCTTCCTTCTTCCACCGCGGAATGCCGGAAATACGCTTTTCGGTTTGCCTTGGATTGGCAGTCTTTCTCGCGACCGTTCTGTTTGCTTTAAACGCTCAAGCGGAACCAGTTCCCCCGGAACAGAATGATCGATGGTTGATCACCGGTCGAACGATGGGGCCCGTTCCATATTCGGTTGTGGTTTCCTCTCCACCATCCGGTGTCACTCGTTCCGAGGTCGAATCAACCATCCAAGGGACGCTTGAAAGGGTCAACCAACTGATGTCCACCTACCGGGACGATTCGGACGTCAGTCGGTTCAATCGAAGCAATTCGACCGATTGGTTTTCCGTTGACGCTGAAACCGCAAAGGTCATCTCACGGGCGATCGAGATTCATGACTTGTATGATTCGGCGTTCGATATTCGCGTTGCATCTGCCGTAAACAGATGGAACTTCGGTCCGGATCGAAAAAGTTTTGAACTCCCGTCTGAGGATGAGATTGCAAAATTGAATCGGCTGTCGTCAGATGGGGAGCTTGTCGCCAGGCTTGATCCACCAGCCGTTAGAAAATCTGTGTCTCGGTTGAGAATTGACCTTTCGGCAATTGCAAAAGGATACGCGGTCGATCAAGTGGTTGCGGCTTTGACTGAATTGAAATGCCAGCACGCGATGGTGGAGGTCGGGGGCGAAGTCTATGCGATGGGTTTCCGGGACGCCCGGGAACAACCGTGGCGGATTGGAATCGAACGTCCTTCGAACAAGACGCGAGAAATCCTCGCCAAGGTTCCGCTGCACAATCAGGCATTGGCAACTTCGGGTGACTACCGTAACTATTTTACGCACAATGGAAAGCACTATTCTCACACGATTGACCCGGCCACCAGCCGACCGGTTGAACATTTCCTTGCGTCATCGACTATTATCGCAGACGACTGCATGACTGCAGACGCATTGGCAACGGCGGTCATGGTCGTTGGGGCTGAAGCAGGTCATAAACTTGCAATCGACAAAGGATTTCCGTTGCTGACCGTTGATCGATTGAATGGTTTTGATGGGGAGCTGGTTGTCCAGTCTTCCGAGACTTTTCCGTTAATGAAAGAGTCTTCAGAAAAACGAACTGGCAAAGCGGCCGCAACTGCAGCATCGAATTCGGCGTCGATCTGGCCGACATTCCTTGCAGCATTGTTAGTGTTTTCCATTGCGATCGTCGGGATGGCGGTCGGGGCAATTTTCGCTAACAAGCCGGTCACGGGCTCGTGCGGTGGAATGTCTGCGATGGCAGGAAGTGATGATGATGGCCAGAGCATTTGCGGCGTGTGTTCCAAACCGACAGCCGATTGTGATCAGGAAAACGCGAGCGAAATATCGGGAAAAGTCTGAATACCGCTGAAGCATCCTGATTATCGAGCGAACCGGAGCGGAGATTCGGGTTCTTTGATTGAAGCAGGAGCCGTCAAATGCAGCATCAATCATTGATTTTTGGGTTGGCATTCCAATTTGACACGGTTGAAATCGAATGAAATCAATTCGCCACCCCCAAGTTTTAAGTTAGACGCTGCACGAGCGGAGCGACAAAGGTTCGGATGGGCGATTTGAACCTTTGATTATCTGGTGACCAAAACCGGGGTGATACCTGAAGATCGAGAGCGCCCGAACCCTTAAACTAGCTCTGGACGCTCCACCAAGTCAATTTTGGCCTGCTGGGAGCAAAGTCAGCTTCCAAACTCAAGAAAACGCCCGGTATTTACGATACGAAGATGGTTCATTAGAATCCCACGCTGCGTTTCAAGCTTACAGGCACCCGTAGTTCAACTGGATAGAACGCCGGTCTACGGAACCGGAGGTTGCAGGTTCGAATCCTGCCGGGTGTACTTGGTTTATGGCGAAATGGCAGGTATTCCTGCTTTGGCTTTACACGCTTCGACCTCGATTTCTGGTTGTCTTCCTTAAGTCGTGCGAAGGTCGATCGGCCTTCTCAGCACCGGCATTGCTGAAATCGGCGATGACAGCTGAAGCGAAATATCCAAAACACCGACGTTCACCCGGTAATCTTCTAGTATTCCGTTTCGACTTGGTTTTCGGGTGCCATGTTCACGCTCGCGTGAGCATGC
>CAYXWX010000098.1:0-16877 GCA_964468915.1 uncultured Pirellulaceae bacterium | reverse complement strand
AGAACGTTGTAGGTCCGTCGCTTCATCAGCGTGACGATGATTTTCTCGTTACCTTCCAACAGGATTTTCTTATCCTTTGTGTAGGCACCAACGATTTTCCGCTCGGCCTGTGACAAAGTCAGACCCGTCACTCGAATCGGAGTGACCAAAGGCAGCGAAATATATCCATCATCACGAACCGGTACCGGATAGCCCAGTCCCGGATCCATATCGTCGTCGCGAGCGTTAGGGAAGTTCACGGGCGGCGGAACATCCTTGTCGCCGGTGATTCCTTGAATGTAGATTCCAAGAATATCACCTTTGTCCAGCACGTATTGCTCAGGTGGAGTCTGACGCAACGCAAGGAAGTTGATTTCCGTTTCTGTGTCAGGGCGGCAACAGCTCGCGTTTAACACATCCTTCGCAGGAGTCAGATCTTTCGGACCGTAGGTCTGACAGCCGGTGCCAAGTGTGATCAGGCCACTCGCCAACAACAGACCGAATATTCGTTTTGTCGCATAAGTCCGCATAGTCCAGGTTCTCCGATTTGATTCCGACACACCACAAGTTCATGATGTGCCGCGCTTTTGGATGGTAAGCGTTGTTTCGGAATCAACTGAGAACCAGTTTTAATGGTCGACCATTAGTTCCACTTGCTCAGAACAGGCAAAGTTTGCCGGTTGACGAGAGCTTGCGTCCTGGCGAGTCGACTTACTCGCGTTGTGACGATCGTAGGTGCCTCGTTCGCCTGTCATCAGGAGCGCAGGGCCAAAAATCAACGCGGCCAGATGAACGGCTGGGGCACAAAGCCTGTGGAACCGGCAAGGTTTAACATCGCAAGAAATGCCAGCACAAATCAGTGCTGGCACGTTATGAGCGCCTTACCAGAGAAAAGCCTGGGCAAATCATGCCCGGCGCGGTCGCCGGTTCCGGTAACGACCCATGGTTTGTGGGCTGGGCCGCTAACTTCTATCAGCGAGAGGCAATCAATCTTCGTAAGAGATTTCGAGCACCTTGAATTTGAGCGTGCCCTTGGGAACGTCAATATCGGCAATCTCACCAATCTTCTTACCCAGCAAGCCGCGGCCAATCGGGCTGGTAATCAAATACTTGCCGGAGTCGTAATCCTCGTCGCCGTCTCCCACCAGAGTGATTTCCTCTTCATCGTCCAGATCCACATCCAGAACTTTGACGGTTGCGCCAAAGGCGACCTCATCTTTTGGAATCTGAGCCGGGTCAACAATTTGAGCACGGGAAAGTCGATCGCGAAGCTGAGTGATTTTTGCCTGCAACAGCCCCTGCTTCTCACGTTGAGCGTGGTATTCAGCGTTCTCCTTCAGATCACCCTCCGCACGAGCGGCCGCGATGTCTTCCGCGATTTTTGGCATCTGGACGTTTTCCATTTCATCCACTTCCGCTCGTCGGCGGTTGTAGGCTTCTTGGGTCATTGGAACACGTTCGACCATGTCGATCCTCCGTAGCTGTAGCGACAACTCTAGTTCTGGGCATCGCGGTTTTGACGAGCCGATCGATTCGGTCGTGCCTGAACGCTTGTCCCAGACTCAAAAAAACAAAACGACTTGAGTTCCGGGTGAACTCAAGTCGTGGATAAATTATCTGCTATTTGTCATCGGGAATCAAGAACACCGCGAACTGGGGCACTCGCGTTCATCCGAGGCATCGATTCCATCGGAGCGTCTATTTCGAAGCTGGATGGCTTGCAATCGGATACAACAGACAACCGCAGCCTTTGCAGAACAGGGCTTTCTTCATCAAAAGTTCAGCGGCCATCTGGGTCGTGAACCGCTGGTTGCACAGGTCGCAGGTTTCGGCATCGGTTTCCGAAAGCGCGTCTTCGCCTTTCTTTTCCACCAGCCGTCGGTAATCGACTTTCAAGTCCGTCGGAATCAGTTTTTCCTGTTCGACCAGATCGGCATTCAGCCCGGTAAGCTCGCCATTAAGCTTTTCCAGTTCCGCCGTGACGCTGGTCTGAATCGTTTTCGTTTCCTGCTGAGCCTTTTCATGGTTCGCTTTTGCAGCGCTCAATTCTTCCTCAAGCACATCGATCCGCTCGAGCATTTCCAGAATCTCATCGGACAGCACGCTGTTTGCCTGCTCGTCAGCGGCAATCCGATCCTTGAGCAACTGAAATTCCTTGTTTGAATCACAGGTATTCAAGTTCGCTTTCATCTTGTCGATTGACGCTTCTCGCTCACCCAGCTGAAGCTGTCTGGCGTCAGCAGCCATCTTCGTCTGAGTCAGCGTTTCCTTGGCAGAATCGACCGCCTGTTGAAACTTGAGTTCGTTTTGTTGAACGAGCTTGACCTTCTTCGGACCTTTATCAATTCGTTCACGAACATCCGCAATCTGGCGCAAAAGACGATGCAGAGTCCTGAGCATTCCGTAATCGATGTTCAACGTTTCCTCCGGAGAGCGGCTTGTTTGATTAATTAAACATGGAGAAATCAGCGGCCTTGATCAGCCGATTCAATCGCCCGACGACATCGTACCATGATTAAAGCCGTTGACCATGACTGGACAACGGCTCCAAAATTTCACACCAACGGGTCCCCCATTTCAGCAGGGACTCGAACGATACCACAGAATTGGTTTAAGCTGCGGCCGCGTGATTCGAAACGTCTGCCAACTGAGGATCAATGTCACCATCGGTACCAAAGTTCTGATCCATGTCGTCGGCTCCTTCCCCGATTCCGAATGGGCCGGCAGGAACAAAGCTCTCCAGTTGTTGGCTGCGAACCGGGTTCTGCAGTTTACGGACCGCTTTTGCCTCGATCTGGCGAACTCGCTCGCGAGTCACTTTGAAGATTCGGCCGACCTCTTCCAGCGTGTACGTGTACCCATCGGTCAGGCCATAACGCAGCCGAACAATTTCTCGTTCGCGATAGGTCAACGTTTTCAGCAGGTCTTCGATCTTGTCACGAAGAATTCCATTGGTCGCAAGGCGGACCGGATTCTCATTTGTTGAATCCTCAATGAACTCGCCAAAGCTGCAATCGTCACCTTCGCCCACAGGACGATCAAGACTGACGGGATGGCGACCGATATCCATCACTCTGCGAACTTCATCCACATCCATTTGAGCTCGCTGAGCAATTTCGTCCATGGTGGCAGGGCGGCGAGTCTCCTGAAGCAATTGCTTCTGAATATTTCGCAGACGCGAAAGCACATCAATCATGTGAACCGGAATTCGGATCGTGCGAGCCTGATCCGCGATGGCTCGGGTGATCGCCTGTCGAATCCACCACGTCGCGTAAGTCGAAAATTTGAACCCGCGGCGGTACTCGTACTTGTCGACCGCTCGCATCAGGCCAGTGTTTCCTTCCTGGATCAAATCGAGGAAGCTCATTCCGCGATTGCGATACTTCTTGGCAATCGAAACGACCAGCCGAAGATTGCAGCTGGAAAGCTGACGCTTGGCGTTTTCGAATTCCTTGTAGAATCGCTCACAGTCTTCGACTCGCTTTGCCATGCTGGCCGGGCTTTCCTGACACTGCATCAACAAACGAGCGAGGTCAGTTCGCAGACGCGTGCGGGCTGCTTCGGTCAATTGATTCGTGTCGGCGTCTTTCAATTGCTGACGAATCACTTGCATCCGATCGGAAAGGCCTCGCATCTGGCGGATCAACGGACTAATTCGTCGTGACCGAAGACTCAGCTCTTCAATCAAGTGAACCAGTTTCCCTCGACGCCGCAGAAAGCGTGTGCGTGCGGCAGACTTGATATCGTCCGAAACACTTTTCGAGATCATCAGTTGGAAATCACGAACGTTCTGCTTCTGCAGGTGATCCATGGTCTTGAAATGGTGCGGCATCCGAGCCTGAATCTGCTCCTTGGTCAGACGCTCGGTCAGAGAAACCTTGATCGTACGATCAAACGGCAGCTCGCCCGCGTAAACTCGCTTGAGCGTATCGGACGTCGCGGCGAACGCGTAGTGGCAACCCATCACCGCGCGGCGATAACGCTTTCGAGCAATCTCGATCCGTTTGGCCAGAGCGACTTCTTCGTCTCGCGTGAGCAACGGGATGACAGCCATCTGGCTCAAATACATCCGGATTGGATCGTCCCCGGCTTTCGTCAACCTCTCCAGCGACGCAGCCGGAAGTTCTGGCTCAACTTCTTTCAAGTCTTCGCCCGTTGGACCATCGGTCGCCGAAATGGGGGCCTCATCAAGCAGGTCAATGCCGGAACCTTCCAGCGCGGCGATCAGGCCTTCCATCTTTTCAGATTCGTTGGCGAGGTCCGGCAAGTAGGCCGAGACTTCGTCGTACGTGAGGTAACCCTGAGATTTACCTTTTTTGATCAGGTCGTTCAGTTCCGTTTCCACGATATTCATCGGTCGTCATTCCTCCTGCGAATTCCGTTTCGCAAATCTGACGTGTCGGGTCTGGATCAGATCATCGTCATCAGAAACTGACAGCGAATCACTTTTCCGTGACAAGGTTGCCACCCATCCATGGGAGCATTCAAAGGCCCTGTCGTTGTCTCGCAAGCTTCAATAGTTCTTCAAGTGTCGATGCTTCTTCGTCGTCATCGAGCTGGCGACCGTGAAGCCGGGAAATCTGCGATCGACTTCCCGAAGCGTCCGCCATGTTGTTAAACGCCAGGATAATGGATTCCAACTGAGCCAGCGGCTCAATTGCTTCTCCTTGTTTCATTTCTGCCAGTGCCGATTGCTTTTCTGTGGCAACACCATGCAGATAGTCAACCAACGACTTCAGATTCGCGTCTTCCAGCTCCAGCATCAACGCGTTGTAGCCGACGTTTTTGCCGACATGAAAACACTCGTTCATGACCTCGTACAAGTCACGAAGCGGCCCTTCGCTCAGTTGCTGGGGAGCAATATTCTCGACCGCCTGGTCAAGCAGTTCAGGTTCACAAACCAGCAACTGCAAAAGCTCTGACTCGTTGAGCGGCAACCGTTTGAAGTCGATCGCAGGTCGCGTCTGATTCGCGTCGTTCAGATTGACCGTCGATCGAACCGTTGAGGCAGTTCTTCGCAGTTCGTTCAGGCGATTCTTCACCTGACTCCGATCAAGTTGAAACTGTCGAGCCAACCGGGCGATCAGTTGATCCAACCGCACTGACTTTGCGGCGGACGTCGCAAACTGTCCAACCGGAATCTGAGCCAGCGTTTTCAGAATCGATTCGAGCGCCTGATTCGCTGCATGAGTATCGTTGAGCAAATCGACGCCATGGGTTTCCAGATTGATTTTGTGAGCAATCGCGTCGTTCGCCTGATCCACCAACGACTGAAACGCATCTGCTCCCTTGTTTTGAATAAAGTCGAAAGGATCGCTACCGTCAGGCAGTGTCTGGATACGAAGATCAACGTCTTGAGCGACGAAAAGGTCGAGGATTTCGTTGGTACGGCGTTGGCCAGCTTCGTCGCCGTCAAGAACCAGCGTGATGGTATCGGCAAATCGCTTCATCACTCGGATATGACGCTCGTTGACGGCCGTGCCCTGACAGGCGATCACATTCCGAAGCCCTGCTTGATATGCAGCAACAACATCAGTGTAGCCTTCGACGATAGTGAGTTTGCGATTTTCCTTCTTCGAAACTTCGTCGCGGACCAGGTTCAAGCCGAACAGGTTGTCGCTTTTTGAGTACAACCGGGTTTCTGTGCTGTTGTAGTATTTTCCCTTTGGCTGCTGATCGTCGGGCACCAGATCCGGGACGATTCGACCGCCCAACGCAATTGGCCGATTCTGAGTATCGCTGATCGGGAACAAAACTCGCCCGCGAAACCGCTCGTACCAGCCACCACTGCTATTGGCCGACACCAAACCGCACGCCTCGAGAACTTCCGGCGAAAACTCGGTGTGACGTGCTCGATCGACCAACCATGACCAGGCCATGGGAGCAAAACCAATCCTGAACTTTTCGATACTCTCGGCGGAAATATTTCGATCCGCAAGGTAGTTCCTGACCGGCGCCGCGGTGGCTTCGTTGAGCAGGCAATCGTGGTACTGCATCACGGCCCAGGCCATCGCACGGAACAAAGCCTGTTTGTCTTGCGGGCTGCCTTTCTCGACTTTCTTGCCCGAGCGTTTGATTTCGATGCCAGCTCGTTCCGCCAGAATCTGCATCGCTTCAAAGAACTCGACCGATTCGCGACGCATCACGAAATCAAAAACGTCACCGCGAAAGTTGCAGACCCAACAGACCCAACTCTGACGGACCTGATTGACTTGCAGGGAAGGGCGACTGTCGTCATGCCAGGGGCAATGAGCAACAAAGTTCGAACCTTGCCGGCGCAAAGGCAAATAGCCACCTACCACGTCGACGATATCACTCGCCTGTTTGATTCGATCTTTGACGTCGAAATCGGGGCCGGTGTACAAGACGAACTCTCACTGTGAATGGAAAAACCAATTCGAAAGGCAAGAGTTCACTATCGGCGATCTTCATCGCAGAAGCGGCATCGGCGTGCTGCAAACATTTCAGCAAGCCGAAGCTGACCAGGCTTGACTTCATCCGACGTCGCTTTCCTTCGCGATTCGTCCTGACAATTAGCCAATGGCCGTTTCATGCCTTCCATGACACAGCACTCTAACCTAAAACACCTGCGATTCTCGGGTCAAGTTCAGTTCTTGAACTTTCCGGAATCAATCGTCTCGCATGATATCACTTTGTACTACTACCGTCGAGAATCTTCGTTTCTTTCAAAAATCCCTCCGCAAGTGCTTTGTTCCAACTGAAGATTAGGGTTGACCGACCGAATCATCATTCCGTGAGCCTCAAAAGCAAAAAATAAAACGAGACCCTCCGCAAGTAACAACCCTAAAAACGAGTTGGAACAAAGCACTAGGACGATCCGGCTGGCGAGGCAATCTGGCCGACACGCGGCGAAAATCAAAACCCGAAACGCGAGTGAGGGACGAAAGATTCCTCGCTTACGCAGTGGATCGTGATGATGTGTGCAAAATCGTATTCCACACCGAGCAACTGACACGAGCCCCATCGAGGTTGTGATTTTTTAGAGACTTGGTTCGTAGTAACGCCTTCAGGCCTTTTAAGTCACCATAAACAAGCGACTAAAGCCGCTACTACGAACGGCGCTGACCAAAAAGTGCGCTGATCAAAAAGTGCGCTGTCATCAATAAAAATTCATAACCTTATCTTGTAATTGGAAAAGCATCATGGATAGGCGGCCGAACTTTCACCGTTGCCGCCAGACCATCATCGCAAGCGCAGTTTGACCGACCACGAAATTTCGGGCTCAGTCAGTCGGTACTTTTCCAGCGGCAACGCTTTGGGGCTCCAGCTGTTGTCACCGCCGACGCCCATCTGCCGATAGTCAAGATTCACGGTATAGGTTCCATCCGACACCAACTCGTTCGTATGCCCTGCTTCCTGAATATTGTTCATGGAATAAGGCCAGACTGAGAAATCAAACGTCGGTTCTCCTTCGGCCATCAACTTCAGGTCGCCCATCGAAAACGTCGCCGAGCGACAGTCGGAACGATTTCCATTTTCCTGAGGCCTCGCGTAGCTGTAATACAGTTCGTCTGCCTTCAGCTGATACGCACCAAGGAACATCCCCTGCTTTCGATCCCAATAGCTTTCATGGGGGCCTCGCCCATACCATGACACATCAGACAACGATTCATCAACAGAGAACTGCCATCCCAACCGGGGCATTAGCGGTGAATCGCTTCCCCGCATCAATGCTTGAACGACAGTCAAACTTCCATCTTTTCCATCCACCAGATAACGGACAGATAATTTTGCATCGACACCAGCAAGTTCGTACTGAGCAAGAACTGATGGTGGCAGAGCATCGAACTTAAGAAGCTTCGCGTTCGAAAATGCGTCTCGCCATTTCTTCGAAGGTCGCTTGTCTAACTTGCCACCAATTCGATCATTGTCAGTGATTGGACGCCAGAAATTGGGCACCATCGGCGAACTTAAAAGCTCACGCTCGCCTTTTTTGATCGAACGCAACGTTCCGTCACCTTCGGAAAATGAGTACGAGCATCCGTCGCAGGAAAGTGTTACGAATCCATCAACCTCCGAAACACTAACTTCTTCGCTCCTGACGGCCGCATCTTGCGTTTCCTTTTGCCAAGGAAGAACGAACTCGTTTGCAGCGACGATGTGGCCGGCTTTTGCCCACGACTGATCCTCCGCCAGAACAAATCGCGTTTGCAGAACATACTCGGCCCCGGCTTGTAGATCCGGTTTCTGCAAACTGACCGGCAACTTCACCCTCTGCCCGGCGTCAGCATTCACCGGGTCGAAACTTCCACTGGAAACCTCGACTCCGTTGGCCAGCAAACTCCACGACCCAGCAAGCTTGCTCAAGTCGATAAAGTAATAGCGATTCTCAACTTCCAATGATAACGATTCAGAATTTTCCATCGTCACGTTCACGGGCTGAACCACGTGTTTGTGCTCGTAGAGCCCGGGCTTTGGTGTTCGATCCGAATTGATCACTCCGTTCAAACAGAAGTTCGAAGAGTTTGGCTTATCACCATAGTCACCGCCGTACGCAATGAAGGTGTTCCCGGCATCGTCCTGCTTGTAAAGTCCCTGATCAATCCAATCCCAAATGTAACCACCGATCAATCGTGGCTCGCTACGAATGAGATCCCAGTACTCGGTCATGTTGCCCAACGAGTTCCCCATTGCATGAGCGTACTCGCACATCACGATCGGACGATTCTCGTTGTCAGAATCGTTAATCAATTTCAGCTGCCGAGCGGACGGGTACATCCGACTTTTCATATCAACCCACAGCGGATCTGTCGGGCTGCCGATGTAACGCTGGTCTTCGGTGTACCGTTTCTTGTCAAACCACGGGATGTAGTCTGGATGATCGGGTTGGCAACTGGCACCTTCGTAGTGAACAGGACGAGTCGGATCGGTATCTTTGATCCAAGCCGACATCGCTGCGTGGTTGGGGCCCTGACCGGACTCGTTCCCCAACGACCAGATCACAATGCTCGGGTGATTCATGTCTCGCGAGACCATCCGAGTCGCTCGCTGTAGAAAACTGCCGGCCCATTTGGGATCGTTGGACAAGTAACCAGGCAAACCGTGCGACTCCAGATTCGCTTCGTCCATCACGTACAAACCATGCTTGTCGCACAGATCGTAGAAATACGGATCGTTCGGATAGTGAGATGTTCGGACGGCGTTGAAGTTGAACTGCTTCATCAGCTGCACATCTTTCAACATCTCCTCACGAGACACCGTCTTGCCGTTTTCAGGGCTGTGATCGTGACGATTGACACCGATCATCTTCACCGAAACGCCATTGACCAGAAATTCGCCTTTCTGATTGATTTTGACCGAGCGAAATCCAACATTGACCCCCGTCGAATCGACAACGGCTCCGGCTTCATCAATCAGGGAAACAACCAGGCGATACAAGTCAGGCGTCTCCGACGTCCACCGCCTGGGGCCTTTGACCGTCGCCCCAAACAGCGAAAATGGAACCGTGTCCCGTTGAGGTCGACGCTCGTTAATCACGCTGTCGGCAGCAATTGTCATCGGGTCACATTCAACTTGTTGACCGTCTGCATCAAACAGCTTTGCGACGATGTTCCACTTGCTGGTATCAGTCTCACTGGATACAGATTTGCGAATCACAGGACGCAGCTGAAGGGACCAGTCTTCGTAATCGTCTCCAACCGGCAACGTTCGAACACTCAGGTTTTCAAAACCGATTATTGGACGAGCCTCCAGAAACACTTCGCGATGGATACCACCCATCCGCCAGTGATCCTGGTCTTCCAAATAACTTCCGTCGGACCATTTATAGACTTGAACCGCAACCGTATTCTTTCCCGGCTTCACGAATCGAGTGATATCGAATTCAGAAGGAAGCCGAGCGTCTTCGGCGTAGCCAACTTTCGTTCCGTTCACCCAGACAAAATATGCTGACGAGACACCACCAAAGTGCAACACGATCTGACGTCCATCCCAATCGGCGGGGATTTCAATCGACCGTCGATAGCGTCCAACCGGATTATTGCTGCCATCGATTCTGGGCTGGTCAACTTTGAATGGATACACCGCGTTGGTGTAGATCGGAATCCCATAGCCTCGCATTTCCCAGTTGGAGGGAACGTCAATCGAGTCCCATGAAGCGTCATCAAATTCGGCCACGTGAAAATCATCCGCAGGAACGTCCGCCGGCTTGTCAGCAAAGTGGAACTTCCAGTCTCCATTCAATGAACGGAACCATGGCGAATCCTCACGTTCTCCGTCCAACGCCATCGTTTCATCCGGAAACGAAGTCATCGTGGCTCGAGCGGGAAGTCGCCCCAACCCGTTGATCGCGGGCGTTTGCCAGTAGTCGGTTGAGATATCTGTCGACTGGGCCGACGCTTCGACGCCAATACAGATCAGAGCCAGCACGGCCAACTTCACAGATTGAGACTTCACGTGTTTGCCTGAGTTGAGGATTTGAGGATTCGTCTGCACGGCAATGCTCACCGGAATCCCGGCGCGATTGCCAAACAAAGAATCGTACTCAACCGTCAACGTGATTGAAACCGTTTAGCGGACCAATCTCACTTGCAAAACCACTTGTCCACTGATACTTGAACTCTCACTTCAGCCGTTGTTGCCGAACTACATGATCGAGAAGTAGTTCTCGCATGCGAAATCGAGTGCTTCCTCGCTCAGCTCGATCGGTTGGGCCAGGTATTTGCAATAGTTCCGAACCTGCAACAACAGGTCTCGAGGGTGGCAATTTCGAAGTGGTCGATTGGTTGGCATGTAGTGCTTCTTCAGCATGTTCTGAATCAATTCCGGCTTCCATTCGAACTTGTAGATCTTGCACATGATCTGGAACAGCTTGACGAAGTTCTCGATCGACGGATTGGCAACTTCAATCTTGTACGGAATACGACGCAGGAACGCGTCATCGACCAGATCTTTTGGCTCAAGGTTCGTCGAAAACACCACCAACTGATCAAACGGCACTCTGATCTTTTTACCGTTACTTGTGTTCAGGAAGTCGTAACGTTTTTCCAATGGGACAATCCAGCGGTTGAGCAGTTCGTCAACCGACATGCGCTGGCGTCCAAAGTCATCGATCAGCAACAAGCCAGTGTTGCTTTTCATCTGAACGGGAGCTTCACTGATTCCCGTTGCCGGGTTGTACTGAATCTCAAGGTGCTCCATCGTCAGTTCACCGCCGACCACAATGGTGGGTCGTTTGATTCGCACCCATCGTCGATCGTAGTCTTCCGAGTCGATGATTCCGTCCCCACGCTCAAGCGGCACTTCTTCGTGGCTCATCGGGTCGTAAACACGAACGATGTCTCGATCCATCGCAATGGCGCGAGGAATCCAGACATACGGACCAAACGCTGCGGTAATTCGCTCGGCAATACTGGTTTTTCCGTTTCCCGGATAGCCGAACAGGAACATTCCCTTACCACTGTTGACGGCAGGCCCAAGTCGAATCATCAGATCTGGGTCAATCAACAGGTCGCTGAACGCGCGTTCCAGGTCTTCACGCGTTGGATTCTGATCATTGATCGTCTGAGCCTCAACGCTGGCAACATAATTGTCAAACGAGACAGGTGTCGCCCCGTAGTACGAACTGAACGCGTTGTACCCACGTCCGCGCTCGCGACCGATTTCGGTCAATTTGCAAACATAACCATCAACCGCAGACTGATTGATGTAGCCAAGCACCTGTTCAGACTTCAGTCCGTGAATCATCTCCTCGACCATACAGAACGGCAGGCAAACCTGCTCTGAAATTCTACGGATTGATGCTTCACCAACGGCCAGCAGGAATTTCACGATTAACTCTTCCACAATCGCAGATGAGATGCCGGCTTCAGCAAAATTGTTCGGTTCGCGAGGGTAAAACAAACCGTCAGGTCCTACGTTACTTTTTTGCGGCAGCTCCGCGTTTCCGTTCCCCAGAGACGCCGCTTCGCTACCTTTTTTACCTCCTGACAGATCGTTGATCTTGGCCAGCAGGGCATCCAGATCTTCTTCTGAGCTTTCGGTGGCAATCGAGCTTGGTGCGGATGCAGCGTCCATAGGATATCCGAGTACGGGTGGGGTTTTGAATGGATGGGTTCACAAACGTAGGAATGGTTGTTCAGATCACCGAAAACACAATCTCAATTGCAGGCAACCTTCATTGCGGGCAACGTTGGTTACGGATTCTGAAAACTTCCTGCGAACGATAGGTCGCGGAAAATGTGTTGTCAAAAGCCTGCTTCACAGACAACCAAAGCTCAATCACAGGTCGCAAAATGCGGTGCGGTTGTATCGTTTAAATCGACTGTGACAGATCTGCAAACGCTTCCGCTTTCACGCTCAAGCCGTTACAGTCTGGGAAGGTAGTCCGGATATTTCATCTGGGATACAAGCCGTAACACCCAAACCATTGCCCCGCCGAAACTGCGGCCTCGGCTTTGTTTCCGTCCAGAACGACAGACGGTTTTTGACAACTTTCCGGTTGGCAAAGTTACGGCAGTGTTTTCGAGACCTTGTTGCTGGCCTACGAAATATCCGGCATAAGATTTTTACTCAAAACGAGTCAAACTCGCGGTATGCATGGTCAAGTTCGCCGCGTGGCACCATCTGGAATCATCAAATTGAATCCTAAACATTGGATCGCAATCGGCGCGTTGTCCGCTGCCCTTGCTGTTGCGCTGGGAGCGATTGGGGCTCACGGCCTGGAAAGCTGGCTGGACAAGAACTTTGAGCCGTCCGTTGCCCTGAAGCGGATGAAGAACTGGCAAACCGCCGCGCACTATCATCGATTCCACGCCTTGGGGATGATTGTTGTCGGGATTCTGGCAAGAAGATCGCGGTCGACGGTTCTGAACTTCGCGGGCTGGATGATGGTACTGGGAACGCTCCTTTTTTCCGGGCTTCTTTACGTGTACTCGGTGACAGGTTCCCGATGGATGGGACCGATTTTTCCTATCGGTGGACTCAGCTACATCATTGCCTGGCTGTTACTTGCGATCGGAGTTTGGAATCAGACGGACTCCGACAACGACGCAAATCAAAGGTAAATGTCATCCTTAAAGGTAAGTCTCATTCCTGATCAAGAGAACGAGTGTTTCGCCCAACCAACCGTTGGTTACTGCACCAACGTGCACTCCGGCGTGACTCTCGACGAAGTCAAACGGAACCTTGAACGCCACACGCTGGACGTGAAAAGGATCGTCTGCCCCCAAGCACCAATGGGTGTCGGATTGTGGCTTGGCAGCACGGCAACCAACGAACTGACAGAAACGACTGCACGATCTTCATTCCGCGATTGGCTGCAACAGCGGGGCCTTGTTCCTTACACAGTGAACGCCTTCCCCGCTGGCGACTTTCACCAGTCGGTCGTCAAGCATGATGTCTACCACCCGACGTGGGCTGAGCCATTCCGCCTCGGCTACACCCAACGCGTTGCCCGGATCCTTGCTGACTTACTCCCGGCGGGCAGCAACGGAACGATCTCCACGTTGCCGCTCGGCTGGCCCTCGTCGGACGAAAACAACGACGACGATTTCTATCGGCAATGTGGCCGACAACTGATGATGGCCGCGGAAACGCTCGCCCGGCTGGAGGAATCTCACGACGTCCACATTCGGCTATGCATTGAGCCCGAACCGGGTTGCGTTCTGGACACGTGCGATGACGTTGTCAGCTTTTTTGAACGTTATTTGCTTTCCAATCGCGACCATCATGGCCGGGAATCAGTCGATCGGTATCTGGGCGTCTGTCATGATATCTGCCATTCAGCCGTCATGTTCGAACCGCAATCGCGTGCCCTTGATCGCTACGCTCAGGCGGGCATCGTTGTCGGGAAGGTGCAGGTTTCTTCGGCGATCGAGGTGGATTTTGAGTCGTTGAACGGCTCGATGGCAAAAGATGCGATCAAGCAGCTGACTTCCTTCGCCGAACCTCGCTATCTGCACCAGACAAACGTTCGGATTGGTGACTTAGCCTCTTTTCACGAAGATTTACCGCTGGCTCTGCAATCACTGGGAACTGACGATCCTTCCGGGCGATGGCGAATTCATTTTCATGTCCCGATCTACGAATCCAGTTTTGGCTTGATCAGTTCAACCCAGTCGCAAATCGTGGAGTGTATTGATTGGTTCGAAAGTTCAGCGGCTTCTGGCGTGCACTTCGAAGTGGAAACGTATGCGTGGAACGTGATGCCAGAATCTTTACAACCTGAGCGTTTGTCAGCCGGAATCGCAAAAGAAATTCAATGGTTCACCGACCGAATCCAGCGATAAGTCGTTGCTCCAGCGCATAACGGATTCCAGTCATTGCGGTTGTGCGTTTTGATCGGGCAGATTGGCAAAACAGCCAAAGAGAAACGAATATTTCCTTCAAATAAAGTTTGGGGATCGGCTGGGCCTCGACGATATCTCTCTTCACGTCAACACATTTCGCATGGCAACCGACCGCCTGCGGATGTGAGATCTGCCATGGGATGGCACACGACGACAACGGAAGGTCAACAGTACCCCTTTCCAAACCCCTGAACGCAGTGAACCTGCTCGCTCCCAGGTGTCGTCATGAAAAATACCGCTCCCCACTATCTGCTGATTACAGAAGCAAAAACGATCATCGATTCGCGCGAAGAAGGCCGGGCCACGCCCAGACGCAGCGGACAATGGCGTTTTGTGTTGGAACAGATGGGTGTCGAAGCTCGCATCGAGGTAGCCGATGAAGAGCCGAATGTATTTGGGGAGCGGCTGGAGCTGTTAGCCGTCGTTCGAGGTCTGGAATCGCTCGAACAGTCATCACGTGTCACTTTATTGACGGACAGTCGCTATGTCGGTCGAGGCATACGCCAGGGAATGAATCAGTGGCGCTCCAATCAGTGGCGGTGGGAACGGTTTGGCCGAATGACGCTGATCAAGAACCACGATCTTTGGCGGCGAGTCGATCGAACATTGCAGTTTCACTCGCTTGAGTGCCGAATTCTGGATCTGGGCCGCCTGACCTCGCACGTAACCGCCGCATCAACCAGTCTCGCACAGGATCAGACGCATGCGGTAACTAAATCGCGAATCGATTCTCCACACCGTCGATCCAACGTGATTCGACCTCACGGCGATCGAGTCGCCACGATCCGAAAACCGATTGAACCTCAGCCTTTTGCGGATGCAGGCACGATTCGTGTTTCATCCAAGGCAGCCGAGCCGACAGACGAACTGAAAAACAGCAACATCACGCCAAATTTCAAGCGACAAGAAATTGTGAAATCAGGTTGCAATGTGCTTCAAAGCCGTCAAGTCAGTCACAAACGCGAAACAATGGCTCTCGTGAAACCGCCACGGGCCGGCCGAGCTTATGGATATGCGGTCAATTAGAAATATCAACAATTTGCCATGATTCAAAGCGATATCGCAGCCACTCACGCACACTCGTCCAATGCATCAGCTAGAATCGGAACCAGCGACGATACTTTAAATCGCATTGCTGATGGCCGATGTGACCAACCGCACAGCGTTCTGGGATCGACGCGACTGGGGCTGAACGGCTCTGAAGGCAAAGCAGTTGTCAGAACGTTTCAACCCAATGCCGAAAAGGCGTGGCTGATCTCCGCAGACAAGCGGAAGTTCGAGCCCATGAGACGAGTTCATCCCGACGGCATTTTTGAAGCGGTTTGCTGCGAAAGTTACCTGCGATCGCAGAATCAGCGATATCAGATTCGCTACACACAGGAAAAAGCCACCATGACGAAGCACGACCCCTACGATTTTGAACCGTACCTGTCAGATATGGATTTGCACTTGTTCAACGAGGGCAATCATTTTGACATCTACGAAAAACTTGGGGCACACCAGCGAACAATCGACGGCGTCGAAGGAATCAACTTTGCCGTTTGGGCGCCCAATGCGCAATCGATCAGCCTCGTAGGCGACTTCAATCATTGGGACGGTCGCCAGCACCCGATGCGAAAGCGTATCCCCAGTGGCGTCTGGGAGATTTTCGTCCCCGGACTCGAAGTCGACTCGTTGTACAAATTCCGCGTTGTCGATGCTCACGGCCAGCAGATCGAGAAATCCGATCCCTTTGGTTTTGGCGCGGAACTACCGCCACGAACCGCATCCGTTGTGCGAGATCTTACTCGTCACAAGTGGCAAGATCAGGAGTGGATGACCAAGCGGGCAGAAACGGACCAGCTTGAGCAACCGATTTCCGTTTACGAACTACATCCGGGCAGTTGGAAACACGAAGCCGGCAAACACGAAGGCTGGATGAACTATCGCGACCTCGCTCATCAGGTGGTCGGTTATTGTTTAGAGATGAACTTCACTCATATCGAGCTGATGCCCATCACCGAGCATCCGTACACGGGCAGCTGGGGCTATCAAACGGTTGGTTATTTCGCTCCGACAAGCCGTTATGGCACGCCGGAGGACTTCATGTACTTCGTCGATTTCTGTCATCAGAACGGAATCGGCGTCATCGTGGACTGGGTGCCGGCTCACTTCCCAAAAGACGTACACGGCTTGGCAAAATTCGATGGCACGGCTCTGTACGAACACGCCGATCCTCGACAAGGTGAACACCCGGACTGGGGCACACTGGTCTTCAACTACAGTCGCACCGAAGTGCAGAACTTCCTGATCAGCAATGCCCTATTTTGGTGCAAGAAATATCACATCGATGGACTTCGGGTCGATGCAGTCGCTTCGATGTTGTACCTCGATTACAGTCGCGAAGATGGAGAGTGGATCCCCAACGAATTCGGTGGCCGCGAGAACCTTGGTGCGATCGACTTCATGAAAAAGATGAACGAGAAAGTCCATGAAATCTGCCCTGGCGTGCTTACGCTGGCGGAAGAATCCACCGCATGGGGCGGAGTCTCTCGCCCAACTTACACAGGCGGACTGGGCTTCAGCATCAAGTGGAACATGGGTTGGATG
>CAYXWX010000097.1:0-16979 GCA_964468915.1 uncultured Pirellulaceae bacterium | reverse complement strand
AGATCCAGATCGTGGTCGACCATGAGTTCGGCTAACTCCTGGCAGGTTGTTGTTGCTTCCCAACCAAGCTTCTCTTTTGCCTTGGTGCAGTCACCCAAGAGCAGATTGACTTCGGTTGGTCGGAAATAACGAGGATCAATCTCAACGTAGTCGCTCCAGTCGAGATCCAGATACTCAAACGTGTAGTTCAGGAACTGGCGGATTGTTTGCGTCTCGCCGGTTGCCAGAACGTAGTCGTCGGGCTCGTCAGCCTGCAGCATCCGCCACATGCCTTCGACATAATCTTTGGCATAGCCCCAATCTCGTTGAGCGTCCAGATTTCCCAGGTAGAGCTTGTCTTGCAGCCCCAGCTTGATTCGGGTTGCCGCTCGAGTGATCTTCCTGGTGACAAAGGTTTCGCCTCGTCGTGGTGATTCATGATTAAACAGGATTCCATTGACGGCAAACAGGTCGTACGCCTGTCGGTAATTCACGGTCTGATGAAATGCGTACACTTTTGCACATGCGTAGGGTGACTGAGGCTGAAACGGTGTGTTTTCCGTTTGCGGCGTTTCCATCACGTCACCGTACATTTCGGATGAGGATGCCTGGTAGACTCTCGTTTCCTTTTCTTTGTTCAATTGTCGGGCGGCTTCGAGAACGTTGAGTGCGCCAATGCCTACTACCTGAACCGTATATGCAGGAGCATCAAAAGACACTCGAACATGGCTCTGAGCGCCAAGGTTGTAGATTTCGTCTGGCCGAATATCCAAAACCAGGTTCGTCAAATTCTGACCGTCAGTAAGGTCACCGTAATGCAAATGAAGTTTCGCATCGGACTCATGCGGATCCTTATAGATATGGTCAATTCGGTCGGTGTTGAATGTGCTACTGCGGCGAACGACTCCGTGGACGTCGTAGCCTTTCTCCAGCAGCAATTCAGCGAGGTAGGATCCGTCCTGACCCGTGATTCCAGTGATAAGCGCGGTTTTGGGCATGCTATTCAGTCGAGGTTGTTAAATACTCAGGGCTTGCCGATACTTTCGATATCGAATCCGATTTCGGCCAGGGCTTCGTTATCGAGAAGATTCCTGCCGTCGAAAACAAAAGCAGGTTTCATCATTGATTGGTAGATTGATGGGAAGTTGCAATCCTTGAATTCATCCCACTCAGTCATGACGGCGATTGCATGTGCGCCATAGGCTGACTCTTCAGCGCTTTTTGCGACACTGACGTTGTTATGCAAAAGTTGCCGCTGCGAATCAGTCAGTTCGCCGTTTGGACCGGCAATCAGGTATTCAAGATCATTGCGAATCTGTTCGAGGCTGACTTGAGGATCGTAAATCGTCAGCTTGGCACGCTCTTCCAGCAAGTCGCGACAGACATAAATGGCGGCGGACTCACGCGTGTCGTTAGTGTCTTTTTTGAACGCAAATCCCCAGATCGCGATCTTTTTGTTTGACACCGTGTTGAACATTTTTTTCACGATGCGAGTGCTGAATCGGTACTTTTGATAGTCATTCATTTTGATGACTTGTTCCCAGTATTGTGCCACTTCGGGGAGCCCGAAATGCTCGCACAAGTAAACCAGATTCAGAATGTCCTTCTGAAAACAAGAGCCTCCAAATCCGACTGACGCTTTTAAGAACTTGGGTCCGATCCGAGAGTCCGTACCAATCGCGCCGGCGACTTCGTCGACGTCAGCCCCGGTTGCTTCACATAGTGCCGAAATCGCGTTGATCGAACTCACTCGTTGGGCAAGGAACGCGTTCGCCGTCAGCTTGGAAAGCTCGCTACTCCACAAATTCGTACGGATGATTTTTTCGTCCGGAACCCAATGCTTGTAGACATCGGCAAGTTTCTCGATTGCTGCGGCGCTGTCTCCGCCGATCAGAATGCGATCCGGTTTCAGCAGATCATCGATTGCGGTGCCTTCAGCCAGAAATTCAGGATTACTCAAGACGTCAAATTTCACCGTTGAGCTGGAGCTCGAGAGGATTCTTTTGACCGACTCGGCTGTTCGCACGGGCAGCGTGGACTTTTCAACAACAACCTTATCTGTGTCTGAGTTCTCCGCGATGGTTCGAGCACATTTCTCGACGAATTCAAGGTTTGCGGCGCGACCTGCACCAATCCCGAACGTTTTGGTTGGCGTGTTAACTGAGATGAAGCACATGTTTGCTTCACGAATGGCTGCCGGGACGTCGGTCGTAAATCTGAGATTTCGCCCACGCGCCTGCTTCACAACGTCGTACAAACCGGGTTCGTAGACGGGTAGTTCTTCGCTGTTCCAGGCAGCGATTCGATCCGGGTTCAAATCGACAACATGAACGTCAATATCGGGACATTGGTGAGCAATCATGGCCATGGTCGGTCCGCCAACATAGCCGGCTCCAAGGCAGCAGATTTTCGTAGGTTCGTTGTTCGAAGTTGTCATGGTTGTGGTGGTTTTAGAGGTGGGAATGAGATAAGTGAGTGTTAGCTTCCAACACCATTAGTTGCCAGAGATTTAAAGTCAGTCCGTTTTGAGTAAATGTGTTGATTTAACGGGCCAGAATTGAATCAGGCTTCTCGCATCTCGCCTTCGTGGGATTCCGCCAGAAAACTTTCGTAAGTCATTTTCAATCCGGTATCCAGATTGATCGCTGCTTGCCAGCCAGTGCTGTGCATCAGGCTCATATCGGTCAGTTTAATTGGAGTGCCATCAGGTTTACTGGGGTCGGTCGAAATTTTTCCTTGGTAGCCGACAACTTTCGCGACAGTCTGTGCCAGCTCCATGATCGTGATATCCACGCCAGTTCCCGCATTAACCCAATGTGGCGGATTGTCTTGTTGAATCAGATGCAGGACCGCCGACGCGAGATCGTCAACGTGTAAAAACTCCCGACGAGGAGTTCCAGTGCCCCAGATGACAACTTCCGGTACATCGTTCTGTTTTGCTTCATGGAACCGACGGATCAACGCGGGTAGGACATGGCTGTTGTCGGGATGGTAATTATCACCCGGGCCATAAAGATTCGTCGGCATCGCACTGTGAAAAAGGACGCCGTATTGATTGCGGTAATGCTCGCAGAGTTTTAATCCGGTAATCTTGGCGAGTGCATAAGCTTCGTTGGTAACCTCAAGCGGACTGGTCAACAGACAATCTTCCGACATCGGTTGCGGAGCCATTCGAGGATAGATGCAGGTGCTTCCCAAAAACAGGAAGCGGCTGACTCCCGCGCGATACGCAGCGTGAATCGCGTTGGAAGACATCATCATGTTTTCGTACAGAAACTCGGCGGGATAAGTCTTGTTCGCGTGAATTCCTCCGACCTTGGCAGCAGCGAAGACGACGATGTCAGGCTTTTCCGAGTCAAAGAAATCGGTGACGGCCGCTTGGTTACATAGGTCCAGTTCGCCCCGAGTCCGAACAATGATCTTCGAATGCCCGATCGCTTCGAGTGCCCGTACCACCGCAGATCCAACCATGCCTCGATGGCCAGCAACATAAACGGACTGACTAATGATTTTTTCTGTAGGTTGTGCTAATTGAGCCAAACGATATTTCTTAATTGGTTATCTTGGTTTTATGGGTTGAATCAAGTGGCAGCTGGCGGCCAGACAATTTCCCAAATCGGCGCGCACTCCGTTCCCGTGGGTGACGTCCCATTGAAAAACGGTTGCGATTAAGGCCCTACATCGTACCCCTAACCGGTTGTCCTGACAGGGCAAGCGGGAAGAAGCAAAGGGATTATCGGAGGGTAGCCCGCCAGACTAACTAAAACTTCGATTTTCCAGGGACAGAATGGAATGCCCTTGCTGGAGTTTGTCGAAACGGATCCGACAGGACAGTTTGGGTGGGCTGTGACGGCAATTTCGGGCCGATGCTATCAGATGGATTCCAGCAAAGCTTCGTCCATTTCCATGGAAACTCCCTGCTCCAGATATCGAACCGACACCAGCAGGCGAGTTTTTCCTTCGCGTCGAATGACGTCCCCTTCCAGTCCGGCAAATGGCCCACTGCGGACACGAACCATGGTGCCAGCCTGAAGTTTGGCTTCGGGAGTCAGCGCCTCGCCCTGATGGACGAGTGTGGAAACCTGCCTCAGATCGCTGACCAGATCTTCGTGTTGGGCGACCGGGTTGCAGCTGGAAATGCAATTTGTGGTCAGCGCTTTGAGCCGTTCCTCTTCACTTGCCAGCATGAATACATAGTTTGGAAACATTGGAATGAAGGACGTCCGCAGTCGTCCATTGGGAGACCGATACCGTTTTGGCAGCAGCGGTGCATAGAACGGCACTTCTAAAGAATGAAGCTTCCGCATCAAGTCTTTTTCACGACGCGAGATTGTGTAAATGCACCACCATGATCGTTCGTGCCCGGAAAGCTCGGCAAGCTTCGAATCGTCCAGCAAATCTGCAGGAAAAATGTCGGGCTCTTTTTTCAGGATCGGCATGGCAGTTAAATCGAATGGGCCGGGATAGAACGAGTTCGTAAATTCACTACCGGATAACAAAAGACTATCGGCGATGTTTGACCAGAACAAGCGACGATTACGCCACGATCTTCAGTTCACTGGTCCCACCAGCCTTGGGTTGAACCTGAATCTGCGTTGTGATGCGTTCCTTGAGCAACTCAACATGAGAAATGACGCCGATGGTTTTGTTGCGTGCTTGCAAGCGTTCCAATGCCGCAACCGCCATGTCCAGTGTTTCCGGATCGAGTGTTCCGAATCCCTCGTCAATAAACAACGAATCAATTCGAACGGATTGGCCGGCCAGATCCGACAGCCCAAGTGCCAAAGCAAGCGAAACGACAAAACTCTCGCCGCCGGACAGGCTTTCCATCGGTCGCAACACGTTGGCTTGGTGTAAGTCACATATTTCCAGCCCCAGGGAATCAGCTGCGCGGCGTCGTAAACGATAGCGTTTGCTCAACTCGGTCAAATGTTGATTTGCGTGTCGAATTACCAGGTCCAGTGAAATCCCCTGAGCGAACGTGCGAAATTTCTTACCGTCCGAGCTACCCATGATCTCATTCAGTCGTTGCCATGTCGCCAGTTGCTGCCGCTGTTCAAGCAAATCTTTTTGAGCCTGTTCTTGCATTTGTCGCTGTTTCACGTCGGCGTCAAGCACCGATTCGATGGATGCGAGTTCTTTGTGTTTCACACCGGCCTCATCGTCGGCTTGCGCCCGTTCCGATTCCAGCTTTGCCAGATCGTTTTTCGTGGGAGCCGATTGCTTTTGCAGCGTAGCGATTGTTGTTTCCAGTTGTTCCAATTGCCCCAGCATCTTGTTCAGTTTCTGTTTGTGTTGCTCCAAGTCATCTGTGATTTTCGAGGCGACTTCATCAGCGAGTAGTGTAGTTTCGAGCTGTTCAATATTTTCAAAGCCGCCCTGCACTATCTTGTCCAGAAGCACGATGGATGCCGATTGAAACGCTTTTTTTGCCTTCGCGACACCGTCTTTCCGATCCTGTTCACGGCTGATGGCTTGCTGCCACGCCGAGCGCAGCGAAACAGCTTTCTCGACCAATTCGGCGGCGGTTGACCAAGTAGATTTTTTCCGTGTGTCAGCTGCCTCTGGTAACGAAACCGAACGCAACGGTTCTTCGTTAGTCCACGATTTGAATCGGTCTAATTCGTTTTCGATTTCTTTCTTTTCTCGTGTAAGGTCTTTGACCAGTTGTTTGCTTTCGGCCAGTTGCGATTCCAGTGTCGCCAGTTCCTGATTTCTGGTCTGGAACAACTCGCTTCGTCGGTCAAGCGATTCTTGAAACGCCTTCACGGATTCCACGCCAGGCGCCAAAAGCTCAAACGGATTGAGCGTTTCGTTTAACCGGTCTGTTTGAGATTGAACATCAATGTTGGCGTCGTCAAGTCGCTTCGTCGCGTCGTCCTGCCGAACGTGCAGATCGTTCAGGACAGCATTCGAGGACTTGAGCGACTGGGAAAGTAAATCCAGTCCATTGACGCTGTTTTGAACGGCCTGCTCGCTGGCTTGAACGGATTCTTGCAGATCGCCTGTCTGTTTCATCCGTCGCTTGAGCTTGTCCAGTTGCGTCTCGAGCATTGATTTGGTCACAGCCAGTTTTTTAGCGTCGTCTTCGACAAGTCCGAGTTGGCTCGCACGTTCGGCGAGCGTTGATTCAATTTTGACGAGACGATCTTGTTCGTTTTCGATTTCCTTTTGGTTGTTCTTAAGCGTTGCCTTGGCCACGGAAAGCGATTCGGACTGAGCTTGTCGCGATGACTTCAGTTCGGTCAGTTTTTCTCTTGCAGCAGTGAACTTTGCCTGCACACTCGCAAGCGAAGACGTTGCTTCACCGTCAATCGCGGGGTGTTCCAGTGACCCACACAGCGGGCAGGCCTCGCCATCTTTCAGGTTTGCTCGATGGTCGGTCAAATCTGCGATCAACCGAGCCTGTTCAACCGCGATCTCGAGTGCTGAGCAGATCTCCTCTTGGGATTCGGCAGACTTGGTGGCTTGCCCAAGTGATTGTTCTTGCTGATGGACGTTTTTCTGAAGCAGCGCGATTGCTGTCTGTTTCTCAGTAATCGATCGCTTTAAAGTTTCGGCTTCACTCTGCTGCTCGAGCATCGCGTTCACGCCAGCGACTTTCTGGGTGAGTTGATCTCGTTCGTCTTGAAGGGATTTAGGGTCGACGCCATCCAATGCTGCAGCCAAACGTTCCTTCTGTTGGTTCAACGCGGTTTGCTGTGTCTTGATATCGGTATTGGCAGATTTGATTTTCTCTTTCGTAGCCTTAATCGAGGCACCACAATTCTCGATTTCACTCGTCAGCTTTTTCAACTGATCCGTTGTTTCCGTTACGCTACTTTGGGCCGACTTCAGTTTTTCCAGATTGGTTCGCAAACCGGGAATGGCTCGCTGGAGCGTGCTGTCGACTTTGTTCGCTTCGAGCCAACGCGACAGGTCTGTTTGAGTTTTGGTCAGAGTTTTCTGTCGCTCTGATTCTGCGTTCAACTGTTGCTGAAGTTTGTTGTCGCGATCACCAAGCCAGGTGACTCCCTGTTGGAGGAAAAACTTCAGGGCCTGGCTGGATGTTTCAGTTTCCTCAACCGCCCGTCGTAGAAGTTCTGTCGAATCGGACCATTGCGTTTTCAATTGATCAAGCTGTCCGAGTTCAGGTTTGAACGCGAACGCTGTTTGATGAGCTTTCAGCCGTTGCTCATCAGCCTCCAAAGCTTTGCCTCGCTCATTGAGCGACTTCAGGTCAGCCTCCAGTTTTATTTTGGACTCGTTCGAATCGCGCAACTGCCTTCCCAAATCGACACGCTTGCGAACTACCTCCAGTTTCTGTTTCAGCGACTTGAGTTCGTCTGTCAGCTTTTTGCTGAGGGCGCTCTTCTCCGCGACTTCGTCTTCACTCAGCAGGACGACCGCATTGAGTTCAGCCTCACGCTGCTTCAATTGAGTTTCATGCGCTTTGTGATGTTCGTAGGCAAGTTGAGACAAGCTGGAGTAGATGCCCGTGCCAGTCAGGCTTTCCAGAAGTCGTGATCGCTCGTTGATATCCGACTTGAGAAATTTTGCAAACTCGCCCTGAGCCAGAAGCACCGACCGGAGGAAACGGTCGAAGTCCAGACCAATCAGTTCTTCGATCTTACCGGCCGTTTCCTTGATCTTCTGCGTCAGTGGTCGTTCATCTTGATCGAACACCTGGTGTTTGGCCGGCTGAATCTTCCCGTCCGGTTTTTTTCTGGCTCGATTGAGCAACCAAGCGGATCGATAACGCCCTGTCGAAGTTTCAAATACGATTTCGGATCGACAGAATCCGGTGTGACGGCTCATCATGTTTTCGGGGCTTGGCGACGAACCGTAGCGAGCGGCCCTGCCGTACAACGCCAAAGTGATCGCGTCCAGAATCGTCGATTTTCCAGCGCCGGTTGGGCCAGTGATCGCAAATATCCCTGCTTCCGCCAGTTCACCTGACTGAAGATCGATGGTTTGGACGCCACGTAGTGAATTGAGATTTTCGAATTCTATTTTCAGGATCTTCATGATGGAACGACCTTGGCCTCTACCATTTTTGGCGCGGGAACTTTTGCGTCCAAGTCGCTCTCCTGTTCGTTCTGAACTTGCAAGTCCAACAGTTCGTCAAACGCGGTCAGGAGATTCCGTTGCTCGTCGTCGTTGAGGTCGGATTCCTGTTCCAATCGCAGCTTGAACACCTGCCGGGGATCTTGCAGTACGTTTTCAAGTTCAACCGTTGGAATCCCTGTTTCGGTTTCGCTTAAAAGGGCTGTTTTCCCAACCCATTGGACAACCGTTTTGACGATCCGGTAATCAGCATCTGCGGTCAGCTCGCGCACCAACTCATGCAGCGATTCGTGTTCTCGTGTCGTCTCGATCACCAATTCAACCCACGTTTCCAAGTTGGCTGTCAACGGTGAAAAGGACTTCAAAGATTCTTCCAGCTGGTCACGAGTCACTTTCAGTTGAACAAGCTCTCGGCACGTGGGGACGTTCAATTTGGTTTGAGCCAGCAACGTGCCATTGGCAAAGTTCAGCATTCGAACAGATTTCCGATTCCCAGCTTCGCTAAAGCTGAGCGGAATCGGGGATCCGCTGTAGGCCGCGTGTGGCAGGCCGTCAGAGTTTTTATCGAACGATTGACTGCGATGAATGTGTCCCAAGGCAACGTAGCTGAACTCTGACGGGAATGTTTCGGCGGCGATCTCACCAAGACCTCCAATGTGGATCGGCAGTTCGCCGTCAGGCAGTTTTTTCTCGTTCGTCGAACAGCCGCTGATCGTCAGGTGCCCAACCGCCATCATTGCGGCTTGCGGTTGTTTCTCTCGAATGATTCGACAATCGTTTGCCGCATTCAAATAGGTTTGTTTGATTCCAGTCTGTAAAGCTCTGCTGATTTCTTCTGGGCTTTCACCAAGCTGGCCGGTGCGAATATCACGGTCACGTAAAAACGGAATCGCGGCGATCAAGAGCTCAGGCTTTTTCGCGTTCGGCAGTGCAATGACGCAATCTTCGATTGTTGCTGGCAGTTCTCCGACCACATGCACGTCCAATGCTTTCAGCGCTTGTCGTGGTGCATCGAGATGTCGCGGCGAATCGTGGTTGCCAGATGTGATGACCGCCACGCAATCGGTTTCTTTGTGTAGCCGAGCTAGAAACGAGAAATACATTCTCTCGGCTGATTGAGGCGGTCTGGGGGAATCGAAAATGTCTCCAGCGATCAGTAAGCAGTCAACCTGTTCCTGCTTGATGGTTTCCAGCAGCCAAGTCAGGAAATGCGCGTGCTCATCCTCTCGCGAAAGGCGATCGAGCGTTTTGCCAAGGTGCCAATCGGCGGTATGAAGAACTCGATACGTGGCAGTTTCTTTATCAGAACGCTTAGCAACCTTCACTTCTTTCGACGCTGGTTCGTCTTCGGGGCCGATATCAAGTTGCAGTTGTTTGGGCATGGATGGGCGACTCTGTTAATTCGCAGATCAACGGTTTGAGGACTCTCAGTTTGACAACTTCTCGGACACGTTTGGTCACGCTTTGAGCGTCAACTCAACCGGGCAATGGTCGCTGCCCATGATTTCGGGACGGATTTTTGCATCGGCTACTTGGTCCCAGATTTTTTCATCCACGCAAAAATAGTCCAGCCGCCAGCCAATGTTTCGGGCTCGGCAGTTCATGCGATAGGTCCACCAGCTGTAGTGTTCGGGGCCAGATTCGAATTCACGGAAGGAGTCGATGAACCCGCTGTCCAGCATTTTGGTTAAGCCGTCGCGTTCTTCCTGCGTGAATCCGGCATTACGAGTGTTCGTTTTCGGGTTGGCCAGATCGATTTCCTGATGAGCCACATTCAAGTCGCCACAAAAGATGACGGGCTTCTTGCGGCGCAGTTTCTTCAGCCACTTCAGGAAATCGGTGTCCCATTTTTGACGATAGGGCAGCCGAGCCAGTTCGCGTTGGCTGTTGGGAGTGTAAACCGTTACCAGCTGAAATTCATCGAACTCGGCCGTGACGATCCGACCTTCATCGTCGTGTTCGGCAATGCTCATTCCAATCGAAGTTTTTTCAGGAGCCACCAATGAAAAGATCGCGGTCCCGCTGTAACCTTTCTTTTTGGCCGAGTTCCAAACTCCACTGTAGCCCAGTTCCTCCAGCCATGCGGTGTTCACCTGATCAGGGTGAGCTTTTGTTTCCTGCAGGCACAGCACGTCGGGTGTCTCCGATTCCACAAAATCACGCAAACCCTTGTCGGTTGAGGCTCGGATTCCATTCACATTCCACGAAACAAGTTTCATACTGTATTTGATTTGATAGCCGGTATATTGATCGCTGACATGTGTTCAAATTTTATCGTACGATCATGTTGCTGTCATCGTTCCGCCATGGATCTGCAGCCAGCTCAAGTATCATCGGAGACACGTTATGACCCTCAAACAATCGACGAATCACGATGCCGCCAGTCGACGCAGGTTTCTGCAGGGAGTCACTGCCGCGAGTTTATCGCTGGGTGCAGGGACGGTGTTGGCGACTCAGGTGTCTGCTCCTGCGGTCCATACGCAAGACAGGACGAATAAAACGCTTTTCATTGGGGAAGGCGATTACCAGTACCAGATCAGTCACGATCATTTTCAGTTGCCCGACAAGTTTCATTGGCAAGTGACTCACAATGTCGCCGTTGATAGCCAAGGCCGGGTCTACGTGATTCATCAGGGGAAGTCGAAGCTTTCAGATCATCCTTCGATTTTCGTTTTTGATGCCGACGGAACGTACATTCGATCGTTTGGGCAAAAATACCAGGGTGGCGGCCACGGCTTGGAAGTTCGAAAGGAAGGCAGCGAGGAGTTTCTGTATGTGACGACGGTGACGGGGCATCGCGTGTTTGCAAAACTGACGCTCGATGGCGAGCAAATCTGGGAACGTCGTGCTCCGATGCAGGCGAAGATCGATGGCAAGCCAATCTACCCGGAAGGCGAAAACACGAAATCGATTACCGAGTGGAAACGACGCGACAACTACAAGCCAACCAATGTCGCCTTCCTGGATGATGGCGAGTTTCTGGTGGCCGACGGATATGGAGCGTACGTCATCCATCGTCATGACAAGAATGGCGAATATGTCTCGACGATAGGAGCGATGGGTAAGGAGGACGGTCAGTTCATGCTTCCGCACGGTCTGTGGGTCGATCGTCGCAACCCGGAACAACAACGAGTCGTCGTCACCGACCGTAGCAACAACCGGCTGCAGTGGATGACGACCGAAGGCGAGCACCTGAAAACGATGGATGGGTTTCTGCTCCCGGCGAACATCGATATTCAGGGTGACCTGATGTTGGTTCCTGAATTGCAGGCCCGTATCACTTTGATGGACGCCGACGATAACATCGTGGCTCGATTGGGTGACGATGCCCAATATCGAAAACGAGTCCTCGCGAACAAGAAGCAGATGCGTGGAGATTCAAAATTGTGGGAGGACGGAAAATTCATTCATCCTCATGACGCGTGCTTTGATGCAGACGGCAACATCATCGTCGCAGAATGGGTTCAAGGCGGTCGGATTACGAAACTGACACGAGTGTGACATCAAGTCTCCCGCCTGAGTCGTTTTGGAACATTTTATAATTTCAGCAAAACCATGGTTACAAAACCTTTCAATTTGATGCAGTGGATCGCAGATCACGATCATGAGTTCAAAGAGCCCGTGATGAACAAGCAGTTCTACAAGGAAGCGGACGACGTGATCGTCTTCGTTTCCAAAGGTCCCAACACGCGAAACGATTATCACGTGAACGAAACCGAGGAACTGTTCTATCAACTGAAAGGCGATATCGCGGTTCGGATTCGCCCGCTCGATGGCAGTGACCCGCATGATGTCATTATTCGCGAAGGTGAAATGTGGTTGTTGCCTCGGTTGGTTCCGCATCGGCCGCAAAGGCCGGCTGGCACGCTTGGTTTGATTGTCGAATTTCCGCGCCCCGAGGGTGCCGTCGATAAGTTGCAATGGTACTGCAACGAAGATAAACACCTCGTTCATGAAGCCGAATTTCGACTCGAGCATATTGATCAGGATCTTCATCGCGTGATGGACGAATTCTGGAACGGCCCCGAATCGATTCGCACTTGTGACGAGTCTGGCACCGTCGTCGAACGTGCTGGTGAGTTTGACATGTCGATGGCCCAGCCCAAGTAACACTCCGGATTTCTTGTGAAGCAAACGCTTGACCACGCTCGTCAACTTGACTCGGACGATCCGCTGCGCAACTGGCGGGATGAATTCTGGATTCCCGAACGGGAAGACGGAATGCAGGAAGTCTATCTGGTTGGCAATTCGCTAGGTCTGCAACCGAAACGAGTCCGTGAGTATGTCGAGGCGGAGCTTGAAAAGTGGCAGAGCCTCGGCGTGCGGGGCCATTTCGAATCCGAGTTCCCCTGGATGCCTTACCACGAATTTCTGGCTCAGCCGATGGCCGATCTTATCGGGGCGAAATCCGATGAAGTCGTGATGATGAACGGTCTGACCGTGAATCTGCACTTGATGCTGGCCACGTTTTATCGTCCGACACAATCGCGGCACAAAATTTTAATCGAAGCCGACGCGTTCCCGTCAGATTTTCAGGTCGCGCAATCGCAGATCCAACATCACGGGCTCGATCCCTCCGAATCCCTGGTCACTGCGAATCCACAAGAAGGCCAAACGACTCTCGATGAAGACGCGCTCTGCGAACAGATTCGTGAACTTGGCGACTCGCTGGCCGTGGTGATGATGCCCGGCGTTCAATACTACACCGGTCAAGTGATCGACATGGCTCGCATTACCCAGGCCGCTCATTCGGTTGGCGCGATCATCGGGCTGGATCTGGCGCACGCGGCGGGGAATATTCCGCTTTCGTTACATGATTGGAACATCGATTTCGCGGCCTGGTGTTCGTACAAATATCTGAACGGTGGGCCCGGCTCGGTTGCCGGTTGTTTCGTTCATCAAAAGCACGCAACGGATGTTGATCTTCCTCGGCTGGCCGGTTGGTGGGGCCATGACAAGGAAACACGTTTCGAAATGAAGAACGAGTTCCGACCGATCCCGACGGCAGAAGGTTGGCAATTGAGCAACCCGCCGATCCTGTCGATGGCGGCGGTGCGAGCGTCGTTGAGCGTTTTCGAAGAAGCGGGAGGTATCGCGCCACTGCGAAAGAAATCGCTGAAGCTGACTGCGTACTTTGAGCAGCTTTTGAATGACCGACTTGGCAATCGAGTCAACATCATTACGCCAGAAAATACTGAATCACGCGGCTGTCAGTTGTCGCTGGAGCTCAACGGCGTCGCGGGCCGATCGATTCAGGATGAGCTGGAATCACGCGGCATGATGACCGACTGGCGCGAACCGAATGTGATCCGTGCCGCTCCGGTGCCGTTGTACAACTCGTTTGAGGACGTGTTCCGGTTTGTGGAAGCATTAAGCGAGTTGGTTGATCAATAGGATCAATCAAATCATTCAGAAAACAGCTCGCTCAGAGGCAACGATAGCTTCGACTCGTCCAGCTGGAAGTCAACAGCTTTGTCACACTCGATTTCGACGACTTCCTGATACGAGCCTGATTCGGGCTGTCTCATCCGCAGCAGCGATCGTGAAGTGAGCTTGACAATCCAATATTCTTCGACGCCAGCCGACGCGTAAATCGCTGCCTTGCCCAAATCGCGTGCCAGCGAACTGTCGGCGACCTCAATGACAAGCCGGCACTCGTTGCCTGAAGGATGTCGTTGACGGTATTTGTCTGATGCCCCAGTGACAATCGCGAAATCAGGTTCCGGCTCGCTGGTTGAAAGCGTGATTGGAAGTTGACAACGAATATCGACCGATTCTGGAACGTTGCGATATAACCATCTCGACAAAATTTGAACGGTAGAACTGTGTGGTGGCAACTGATTCATTTTGCGAACAATCAATCCTTCCAGCAGTTCGACTCGATCTTCAGGACCGAGTACGCCCTGTTCGCCCATCGCATGATATTCATCGACCGTGAACCGATGGATTGGCACCGGCGGAGCAACATCCGATTGGAACGTGAATTCAGTTGTCGACATCAATGCTTCCCGATGATGAGACCGTTCATCGCTTTTACCTTTTGCTCGAGCATGGCTCAAATTTCATGTACCGAACGTCCAGTGGGGCAGGTTTTCAACCTGTCGAAGTACCGCACAAAGCAGGTTGAAAACCTGCCCTACCGCTTACTCCTCAGAGAACAGTTTGCTGACCTTTGATTATATCACTGACTCCAGTCGGATGTTCAGAATTTTTTCACGCTGCGCTACGCTTCAAACAGCGGTGTGGACAGATAACGCTCACCAAGGCTGCACATGATCGTGACGATGCGTTTGCCCTTCATTTCAGGACGAGCGGCCAATTCGGCAGCCGCACACATGTTGGCTCCACTGCTGATGCCCGCGACGATTCCTTCTTCGGAGGCAAGTCGCTTGCCCCAGGCGAACGCGTCTTCGCTACTGACTTTCAGAACTCCGTCCAGCAGATCGGTGTCCAGGTTTTTCGGAACGAAACCGGCTCCGATACCTTGAATCTTATGCTTGCCAGGTTCGCCACCACTGATCACGGGTGATGTGTCAGGCTCCACGGCATAGGCTTTGAAGTCCGGGTTTTTTGATTTCAGGTACCGAGCAACTCCGGTGATGGTTCCGCCAGTGCCGACACCCGCAACAATCGCGTCGATGTTGTGTCCGCTGTCTTCCCAGATTTCCGGCCCCGTGGTCCGCTCATGCATGGCCGGGTTGGCAGGGTTTTCGAACTGCTGAGGCATCCACGCTTTCGAATCACTGTTCACGATGTCGATGGCCTTGCGAATCGAACCCGGGATCCCTTCCGCGGCAGGAGTCAGTTCCAAATTCGCACCCAGCTGTTTGAGCAACGTCCGACGCTCGACCGACATCGAATCGGGCATGGTCAAGGTCAGCTTGTAGCCTTTGGCAGCACAGACAAACGCGAGTGCGATACCGGTATTACCACTGGTTGGCTCGACAATATGGGTATCGCTCTTGATGTGACCATCACGCTCGCCCGCTTCGATCATGGCGGTTCCCAAGCGATCCTTCACGCTGTTAAGCGGTTGGAAGAACTCGCATTTGGCGAACACCGTTGCATGGTCTTCAGGCACCAGCCGATTGATCTTGATCATCGGGGTATCGCCAACTGCGCCGGTCGCGTTATCGAATGTTTTGCCTCGAGGCATGATGGTCTCCGTGATAATGTTCAGTTTGCTGTGTGAAGCGTTCAGGGTTTGGTGGGAGGGCGGTGCTCCGTCCGAGCCGTCACTGAATTTTGTCTTTCTCACCCTGAACGCTTGGCCCGATTTTATGGCCTGACGAGCGATTCTCATACCCGGATGGCCCGAAGAAATCGCGCGCAGAGACGCCAAGGTCCAAGTTCATTTCAAATCAACAAGTTTCACACATCTGATCCGCCGACTACCGATCTCAGCGACTCTGCGGCTCTGCGCGCGATTATTGACCAGAGTCGGCTTAGAACGAATCCCGATACGCACTCGCCTAATCACAACCCGAAACGTTAGTGAGGGAATGCAAGGATATTCCCTCGCTGACGCGTCGGGTTATGAAGTTCTGGATAGGCGCTTGGAAGCCGCACTAATCCAACGCCTTGAAAGCCGCGAGCGCACGTTCTCGCCCCGCTTTGTAGTCCACGATCATTGCCGGGTAGTCTACCTCATGCTTCTCGATTGCCTCGGTCAACTTTTTCGGGTCGTGGAGTTGCGTCGCGGGAATCGAATCCAGCTCGGGGCACATTTTTTTGATGAATTTGCCCTCTTTATCAAATCGCTTGCTTTGGCTGAAGGGATTGAAGATTCGGAAGTAAGGCACGGCATCAGTACCAGTGGAAGCTGACCATTGCCAGCCGCCGTTGTTCGCAGCGAGGTCACCGTCAACCAGCGTTTCCATGAAGTGCTTTTCTCCCAGCCGCCAATCGATCAGCAGGTTCTTCGTCAGAAACATCGCCGTCACCATTCTCAGGCGGTTATGCATCCAGCCAGTCTGTTTCAACTGCCGCATCCCGGCATCAACAATCGGATATCCGGTCTGGCCGTTTTTCCACGCTTCGAGGTCTTGTTCATCAGTTCGCCAATTCACTTTTTCTGTTTTCATTTTGAACGGCTGATGCATGGACACTCGTGGAAACCCGACCATCACGTGTGTGTAAAAATCACGCCAGATCAATTCCGAAATCCACACGGCCGCTCCGCCTTCCCCTCCGATCCGCTGAGCATTCTGGTCGCGTGCAGCGGCCAGACATTGCCGAGGCGAAACGACACCTGCTGCCAGATAGGGCGACAATAAACTGGTCCCGTTGATCGATGGAATGTCCCGAGCGTCATCGTAATCACGGATCCGAGCACCGAACTTTTTCAAGCGTTTGGCCGCTTCGTCTTCACCCGCTGGCCAGAGATCTTCGCGAGCGTTTGCGAAATCAATCCCTTCGATCGAGGTGGGCACTTTGGATGGGCTCACGTCGATCTTTTTCTGTTTGCCGGGGCTAGGCAGCACCTCCGCGAACTCGGTCGCTTTCTCGTTCCAGACTTTTCGATAAGGCGTATAAACCTTGTAAAAATCACCTCCGCCCGTTTTGATCTCACGCGGCGGCACAATCACTCGATCGTGGAATCGCTGCACTGCGATGTTCGCTTGCTGGCATGCCGCGATGACCGCATCGTCTCGCCGGGATTCATTCACCTCGTACTCACGGTTGAAGCAAACATGCTCGCAGTCGTTCGACTGAGCGACGTTGATGATCATTTCAGGAACGTCGTCGAACGAACGACATGTTTTGACGATCAGCGGAATGTTCAGCTTTCCAAGCGATTCAGAAAGCAATCCGAGGTTTCTCAACCAGAAACTGACTTTGGCCGGAGCATCATCATGCTGCTTCCACTGCTCGGGCGTAATGAAAAACAGTCCGACGGTGCCGTCTTTAGTGGCCTCGGCCGCATGATGCAACGCACGGTTATCATTAATTCG
>CAYXWX010000096.1:0-17824 GCA_964468915.1 uncultured Pirellulaceae bacterium | reverse complement strand
TTACGGGCCTGTTAATTTAGAGCGCGTTTCGTTTAAGTCTAGCGGCTTTTCGATAGTTTTCGCTCGGTTTTTCAACGCCGCAGACGCTACAGTTAAGTGCAACATGCACTAATGTTGGCTACCGAAATACGGCGAACATCGAAACCCGAAACGTGAGTGAGGGACGAAGGATCCCTCGCTGACGCAGCGGGTTGTGATTCAATCAACAGGCCGTAATGGTTCGGGCGCTTTAAGCAATTGCGTTGTACCGCAGTGTTGAAAAAGACGCATCCCGTTCGGTGTTACACTCGGTTCGTTGTGCCCATGATGTCCAAAGCCGGATGTTTACTGCAATCGAATTTTCGCGATTTACACGTTCTAATTGCGAACTAACTTGCCTTGTTCGCTAGTTAATGGTTGCTTCACTTGCCTTTAATGCCCGAGACTAGTTATATTAAAGTAGTTGCGAAACATTGGCACTCTCCAATCCGCAACGTGTTTCCTCCCGCCCTTCCTCAGTTCTATTCCTCACAAGAGCCCGTTCCTATGCGATTACCTATTCCTGCTGCGACGCTATTGTTTCTGCTGAGCTTTGCTGGTGCAGACGGTTTGTTCGCACAGCCGACCAGCCTCTACCGAGAAGATTTCAGAACCAACCAAACGTTGCGTTACAGCTTTGGATCGTTCGACGTTTCCAACAATCCATCGGCGGTCTCATTTTCGTCATCCGGAGTAACCACAAATATTCCCGCCAGTTCGGATTCATTTGGTGGGTTGGGCGTCGACCCAACCATACCTTTGGTTGACATTACCGGGACGACCGCAATTCAAGTGGTTGCTCGTGCCGACCCGGGTAACCAAAGTGATTTGGTAATCTCCATTCGCGAAGCTGAAAACAACGGAGCCGAGTTAGGCGAGTTCTTTTCTTACACTGTTCCCAGAAGCAACTTTCCGTCGGGAGGCGGCTTTGTCACGGTAACGATCGATCCGACGTCTGGATACAACGGCGACGTCCGTGATGGTGTGCTCAATGGTTCACTGAATGACTGTGGAATTCAATCGCCGTTCCAAGGCACGGCCGCTCATCGCTACACGGTCCAAAGCATCGAGTTTCTAGGCCCTGAGCAAGATACGATTCCCGATCCGGGCGGGGACGAGGAATGCCTTCCGCCGGTCACGCTGCACGGTGCGCTAAGCGTCAGCGGAACGAATATTGTGGATGAGAATGGTGAAGTTGTCCGGTTCGCGGGCAACAGTATGTTCTGGTCTAACACTGGATTTGGAGCAGAAAAATATTACACTTCGGAAGTGGTTGAGTGGCTTCAAGAGGACTGGAAGACGACCATTGTCAGGGCCGCCATGGGAGTTGATGAGTTTGGTGGTTACCTGAGCGACCGTCAGGGAAACCTCGATCGAGTCACCACGATTGTTGATGCCGCGATTGCCAATGACATGTACGTGATCATTGATTGGCACTCTCACTATGCCGAAAACTTCGAATCGGATGCGGTCGATTTCTTCATGCAGATGGCTACGAAATACGGGGATAAGCCCAACGTCATCTACGAAATTTATAACGAACCGATTACGCGGGATTGGTCGAACACCATCAAGCCGTATTCGGAAACCGTGATCGCCGCGATTCGAGCGATCGATCCGGACAATTTGATCATCGTTGGAACTCCGTTTTACTCGCAAGACGTTGACGTGGTTTCGCAAGATCCGATTACGGGTTTCAATAACCTTGCCTACACCCTTCACTTTTATGCGGGTACGCACGGAAGCAACCTGCGTAACAGAGCAAGAACGGCAATTCGCAACGGTCTGCCGCTGATGGTGACAGAGTGGGGCACGGTCAATGCGAACGGTGACGGTCAGGTCGATGTGGATTCGACCGAAGAGTGGTTAACGTTCATGTCTGATAACAACCTTACCCATTTGAACTGGTCAATCCACGACAAAGTCGAAGGCGCTTCAGCGCTCCGCAGCAATGCCAGTCCTCAGGGTGGTTGGTCAGATTCAGATTTGACGACGTCGGGTCTGTATGTGCGAGAGATCGTTCGCGACTGGCACATCTGTGTTGGTGAAAACGTCGCCATTCCTGGCGATCACAATGGTGATGGCGTCGTTACTTGTGCTGACATTGATGCGTACGTTGGGATGATGGGAATGTCGGCGGCTGGGAATGAGGCGTATGATCTGGTGGACGACGGGACGATCGATCTGACGGATGTTGCTTACTTGATCGAGAATCTGGTCGAAACCAGCAATGGCCGAACTGGAACTGCGGTAGGGGATGTCAACTGCGATGGCCGGGTCGATGTCTTGCAGGATGCGTTCGCTTTGATTGCTAATCTCGGCGCGACAGTCGATCGTTACCGCGATGGCGATCTTAATCTCGATGGAACAGTGAGTGTTCTTGGCGATGCGTTTTTGATGATCAGCAACCTCGGATTTTCAAACGATCCTTAAACCGGCGAAAAGCCATTGGACTGAAACGATACGCGTTAAGCGTGATCAGCAACGGTCACGAGGTGGTTGCATAATCGCGGGCACGCCACCTTGTTGCCGGCCTGCGAGATATCCGGGCCAAATTACGAATCGTCGTCCTCGGCATTGAAAGTAATAGCGGCCATCGTTGCTTTGGCGGCTTCGCGAACCAACGGATCCGGGTCTGAGAGTAATTTTTTCACAACAGGCAACGCATCGCTTGCTTCGGGCCCCAGCCGACCGATCGCTAACGCGGCCTGTTCTCGAACGTCCTCGTCCGGCGAGGCCAATTGCGCAATGAGGCTTGCCTTCAAAACCACCGCGTCTTCCCCCAGACGATTGATCAAATCAAATGCGTCCTGCCTCTGATTGATGTCGTCAAGTGCTTCGCCAAGCACTTTCTGTAGCAATTCTCTTTCGTCTGCGATCTTGAACAACGCGAACGCGCTGTGGGGTTTGACTCGATGCCTTCTGTCGTTCATGAATTCGGTTACAACCGGGATCGCTCGTTTCGCTTCCCGCCCAAGATGAGCCAATCCAAGCAGGATTCGCTGCTTCTCCACATGAGCACGCGCTTCACGCAGCCTTGCAATCAGCATCGGCACAACGTCGTTCTGATCAGTTGGGCCGATCGCTCCCAAAACGATTGCCGCCCAGCCACGTGACGAAGGGTTTCCCGTGTTCAGGATTTCAACCAGACTGTTTTCCGCCACAAGAGCATCGGCTCCATAATTTTCGAGCACTCGACATGCCATGCACTGCACATTGAAGTCATGGGACTCAAGACACGCAGCAACCGCATCAAGTGCTTCGAACGCTTGATCACCAAACCCCTGCATCGCGTAAAGTGCCGCGCGCTGCAGCAGTGGATCACCGGTTTCCAGCATTTCCGTCAGCTGAGGGAGCAGTTCGATAGCCGGAAGTCCAATCACTCGGATCGCGTTGCAGGCCGCCGCTTGTTCCGCCAACTCCTGCGATGATAAAGCACGTTCGACCTGCGGAAGTATCAACGTGCCGAGCTTTCGAACAGCGACCTCGGCGGTCGATTGAACCAGCTGGTCTCCTCCGGGCTTCAGGTGTTGCAGTAACAGTTGAATCACCTTCGATCTCGCTGCCTCGTCTTTCAAAGCGAAATCACTGAGCGCCAGCGTCGCTTCCAGCTGTAACGGAGATCGATTTTCGGCTGAAAGGTTTAATGCGATGTCGACGGTCTGGATGACCGGCTTCTCTTTCGCACCGGCACCGTCGGCGGTTTGGTTCTGCGCAGATAGATATCGCGCTGGAATCGAGAAGGCCCCAACCGAAAACGATAGAACATGGATTAAAATCAAACGCATAAGAACTTTCGGGTTGTTTGCGTGAAACTGGACCAAGCGGAGCAGCCCCTGCGAAGAAACACAATCACAAAACGACAGTGAACGAATTCGACCGTGAATTTCTAACACTCGCTTCGTGCTTCTATTCACGCCAGCGATCCAGCGCCACAATCAGCCAAATTCCATGAACTTCCATAACAATGATACCAATTCGAGCTTTCAAGAAACGAGCGAGTGAGCGAAAATATCCCTGATTCAATCGTTTTTTGATCCGCCCGGTGGCGGGATAGCAACTTCAAGTCATTAACTCGGGTCGGTCGTATTCTGACAAAAAAAGTCCTCACGGGTGTCGTATTGTGGTGTGGCATCGCCACCCTTGGCGTTATCGGTTTGCGCCAGGCAAATCGTGATTCCCCGCAGGCCGGGGCACAGATTCTTCAGTATTTGACGACGTCCACGCGTGAGATTCAGATCAGATTTTTTTCCCGACAGTTGATGGCAGTCAATGACCCTGTCTTTGCTGCAGATGCGAAAGATGGGCGCCCGGTCGGACGAATATCGCGACTCGGTCCGATCAAGCGAGCGTTACAGGTTGGCTCGGACGATCCGGCAGCACAGAAAATCAACTTCGTGAACGAAGCAACGGTCACGCTTTTCAGCAACGCTCCACCATTGCACAACGATGCAATGTTCACACTGCAATCGACCCCCGATTCGACAGAATGGGTGGTCAAAACAATGCTGCCTGCAAAGAAACGTCGCGAACTTGTGACTCTGATCATGCAGGCCTACCAGCGTCACATGCCGGAAATCGCAGAGGCGTTCAAGCCGGTTGTCAAGGATTCACTGGCAGACGCAGGTGCGGTCATTCGCGACGAGTTGCAGACCAGCTTCGAAGCCAGAGAGAAAGAGTTTCAAGCGTTGGGCAAAAAGTTTGAATCGGAATTGTTGCGAAAGAAGATTTTGCCAGTGCTGCATGACGAGGTTTGGCCGATCGTCGAGGAAAAGGCTACTCCACTGGCCCGGAAAGTTGGCACCGAAATCTGGCAGGAGCTTTCGCTGTGGAGATTCGGCTGGCGGTTCCTCTACGACAAATCACCGCTGCCTGAACGTAATTTCACGGAACAGGAATTCAATCGCTTTGTGAAGGAAAAGGCGGCTCCAATCTTGAAATCCCACGTGCCCGATATGTTGGAGCTTCAAAAATCGTTGGTCGAGGAGTTCGCCGATCATCCGAAGATTCGCCAGACGGTGAGTGACAGTTTTCAAATGGTGGTCGACGATCAGGAACTTCGTGAACTGTTGACTTCAATCTTCAAAGAGGTGCTGATCGACAATGCTCGATTGAAGCAAACGATGCAACGACAATGGACAGGTCCCGAGGCAAGGGAGGCCATTGATCTTGCCAGTCGCAGATTTGATCCCACCATCAATCGGATTGGCGAGGCGATGTTTGGTAATCCGAACAAATCCATCACGCCTGAATTTGCCAGAGTTCTGCGTAGAATGGTGCTTCATAAAGATCAGAGGTGGTTGATACTCGATCCGGGAACAAACGACAAAGAACGGGTTGCATCTGGGGACTTGCCTTCTGGCACCTACCCTGCCGTGGCCGGCAGCCGCGACTCGCTGATTCCCTCAGCGATAACTCCCGATTCGTCGAGGGGAGGCAGCCAGTGACATCACTTGACGCAGACGCCAAAAGCGAAAATAGTCCGCCATCGGAGCAGGGCATCCTGATCCACGATCTGTCGGTTACCGCCGGGCAACGCACGTTGTTGAAAAGCGTTTCTGCCTCTTTTCGGCAGCACGAAATCACGCTGATCGTCGGCCCCAGCGGCGTCGGAAAATCCATCTTGTTGCGGTCTATCGCGGGCTTGCTTCCACGGAATGTGACTGATTCAAAAGAAGCGATTTCAATCTTGGGTGATATTGAAATTGATGGGGAATCGGCTGTCGCAGGGCGGGCAGGCGTGGTTTTTCAGTCATTCGCGTTGTTTGATGAATTGTCGGCAACCGGGAATGTTCTGTACGCGAAATCCAGCGGAGGACGACGCGCGGATGAGATTGATGTCGTGCAACTGTTGAAAACGTTGAATGTCCCGGCCAATGTTCCGACATCGCGCCTGAGTGGAGGACAGCGCCAACGACTTGCAATCGCGCGGACGCTCGCGGCCAACCCAAGCGCCATTCTCTATGACGAGCCCACCTCTGGTCTTGATCCGATGACGGGGCAACAAGTTGCCAACCTGATCCGAGAAACACATGAACAGTTCGCCAACACATCTGTGATTGTGACCCATGACTACGTCACATTGCTGCCAATCGCCGACCGCGTTTTCTTGCTGGATCCGGAGCAGCACGGCCTTGAGGAAATTCCTCGAGAGCAATGGTCCAGTTTATCCAATCGGCTCGCTCCATTGGCCAGCGTTGATTTTGACGCGGTTCAACCGTCAAACGGAAAGTCGATTGTTACTTGGCTGGCAAACGGTACCCAACGCTTTTTCGAGCGGACAACCGATTGCCTGCTTGCGACCTGTGCGGGACTGTTCGCGTTGTTACCCTTGTGGCGACAACCTGTCCTGGGTGCCAAATTCCTGTGGCACTATGCCCGAATGGTGTTCGGGCCGACGGCCTGTGTTTACCTGATGGCGTCCGGATTGATTTCAGGATTCGTCACCACTTACTTCACCTTTCAATTTCTGCCGTACGCCGATTACACTCGGCCATTGCTGGTTGAGGACCTGCTGGTTGCACTTGGCTTTGCGATGTTTCGCATTTTCGTGCCCGTGCTTTCGTGTGTGCTTATCGCCGCTCGATGTGGGGCTGCAGTTACATCCGACGTTGGCGGTCGCCAGTTTGGCAGCCAGATCGACGCAATGAAATCGTTTGGTACGGAGCCGAATCGATACCTGCTGACACCGATCGTCTGGTCGTTCCTGCTTGGCACACCTCTGTTGACGTGGCTGGCATTTCTGGTGGCTCGTCTGACAAGCCTGATCACGTTCACCTTCGCGAACGCGCAGCTTGGAGCCGACTTCTGGTTCCTTCACTACCATCGCGGGATGGATTTACCGGGATACGTTTGGTGGCGAGGAACCGGTTGGCTGCTGGCCAAGTTGTTGGTCTCCGGATTTGGAATCGCGGTGATCTCGTACCGAATCGGTCGGCAGCCCAAATACTCGACAACCGACGTCAGCCGCAGTGTGACTCGAACGATTTTGTGGGCCACGCTATTTGCGTTAGCCGTTCACTTTGTGTTCGCATTCTTTGAATTCGAAGGAATCGTACCGGGAAGCCGCCCGGAGGACCTGATTCGAAAAAATCTGGCGAACTGACCAGATGTGTCCACGGATCCGCGATGGAACAGGTAGCGGGCAACCACGCCCGCGATACTACCGTCGAGGGAAGAGGCATGTTGTGGATAATCGAAATCGTCGTTGCCGTGGGATTTCTGATCAGCGTAGCGATGTCCATCGAAGCGGCAGCCGCTCGCTATGAATCGACCGAGTTTTAGCTCGGATATTTCATCTGAGATGTCGGCCGTAACACGCAAACCATTGCCCTGCCGGAGCTTCGGTCTCGGATTTGTTGCCGTCGAGAATGACAGACTGTTTTTGACAACTTTCTGGTTTGCCAAGTTACGGCAGTGTTTTCGAGACCTTGTTGCCGGCCTACGAAATATCCGGGCTAGTGCTTTGTTCCAACTCGTTTTCAGGGTTGTTACTTGCGGAGGGTCTCGTTTTATTTTTTGCTTTTGAGGCTCACGGAATGATGATTCGGTCGGTCAACCCTAATCTTCAGTTGGAACAAAGCACTAGCGCCAAAGTTCCGAAAGCATTGCCTTGAGCTGACATGACATTGGACCCTTGGCCCAAACCCTCGACCAGGAAGCGGCCCGAAGCCGGACGTTTTTTTTGTTGCTTGATTGTGAGGATCCCAAACGTTTGAAGGCTTTACGACAAGTCAAGTGTCAAAACAATCACAACCCCGTTTCGGGACGCTTACAAGGCTACTCTTGGTAATGTTACTTTAACCGCAACACATGAGCATATTCGCCTGATTTTTTGGTTGGCAGCGTGACGACCAGTCCCGCGTCTGTGCGCTCCCACGTGATCGCATGATCGCAACCGAGCAGTTCGACCGACTTGATTTCGCCCGGCCAATGTTCGCTGCCTTCAGCCAATGAAGTGATGGTCGCGATATTGTTTTCAGGCCAGTCCAGAATCGTCGCGTAGACGATGTCATCCTTCGTTGTGAATCGAATATCTTTCGAAGTGAACGGTTTGTCTTTCGATTCAGATACGTGGCCAGTCGACACACCAGTCGGTCCTTCACCGAACACCTTCCAATAGGTCGTTCCGTAGATGGACTCTCCGTTAGTCTTCAACCATCGTCCCATGTCGCGAAGAACCTGCTGATCGCCTTCAGGAATCGTTCCGTCAGACTTGGGGCCGACATTCAAAAGCAGGCATCCGTTCTTGGAAACGATATCAACCAGATCGTCCACCAGCCGATCGGGCGATTTGTACTGAGGATCAGCCGTGTATCCCCAGGAACTTTTTGAAACGGCAGTGTCCGTCTGCCAGAATGGTTTGCGAATCTCAGCCATCTTGGATCTTTCCTTATCCAGAACAGCAGCCGATTCAGGAAACGCATCCCACTTGTAGTTGATGATTCCAACATCATCATTTGTTTTCGATGACACGTTGTAGTAGTACGCGGCAAACCGTTTCAAGTGATCGGCGAAGTGGTTCTTGTCATGAGGAACCGCTCGCACAGGCGTGATACCAAAGTCAAACCACACCAGATCCGGGTTGTATTTGTCGACCAACTCACTGGTCCGAGCAAGCCAATCGTCCATGAACTGTTGATCGGGGAGATTGTAGTTTTCCTGGTACTTGACGGACTTTTTCTCAAACATGTGAGGCATCGCGCGTCCGTAAAGCCCTTCGTAGGCAGGATCGACGTTGTCATAATCTTCAGTGCGGAAGTAGTACATCCAGTTGAACGCGCGATGGCTGCTTACGCCGAAACGCATTCCTTCCGCTTTAACGGCCTCTTTGAGCTCCGCAACGATGTCTCGCATGGGCCCCATCTCCGTCGCGTCCCACTTTGTGTAAGAGCAGTCATACATTGGGAAACCGTCGTGATGCTCTGCCACGGGAACGACGTAGCGAAATCCGGCTTCTTTAAACAGTTTTGCCCATGAGGCCGCATCAAAGTTTTCGGCTTTGAACATCGGGATGAAGTCTTTGTAGCCAAACTCCTTTTGAGGACCGTAAGTCTTCACATGGTGCTGGAACATGTTCTCGCCACGGCGCCCTTGATCGATGTACATCATTCGCGGGTACCACTCACTGCCGAAGGCCGGCACACTGTAAGGTCCCCAATGGATAAACACGCCAAACTTTGCATCCTTGTACCACTGAGGAACTTCATACGTTTCCAGCGATTCCCATGCTGGCTTGAACGGCCCCGCCTCAGCAATCGTATCTACCTTGACAAGTGCTTCTGCGACCTTGGATTGGACATCCTGAGATCGAAGCTCAGCCGGCAGGCAGGAAAGTGCAAATAACGAAAGAAGAATAACAAGACGTTTCATATTGAAACTCCGAGGGGAATGGCTGCGACGGAACGGGCGTGTACGATTGAAAACTGTTAACAATTTAGTTTAACCGCACTCCAGAGCATAGAAAAGTACATCATTTGCACGTCTGCCGGTCATTGCTGACTCGGTTCTCACGCGTGGGGCGAAGCCACGTTTCAAGTGACGCAATCCCTACCACAGGATTACTCGCTGGAAACCGTTAAAGTTTAACCGACGTTCAGGGTCCGTTGCACTTCGTCGATAACGCTATTACTCGAAAGATTCCCCCCCTCATTTGAAACGGCCGACCACATGCTCCACGACCAGGAACGCAGCGAATCTGACAAAGCGGAATTATCTGAATTGAAATCATTCAGAAGCAAGAGAACTGGAAGCGGCCTGCAATCGCCACTTGAAACTTACTTGCGTGAGATCAACGAGACCGCTCTGCTGTCTGCCCAAGAGGAGAAAGATCTCGCTCGTCAGATTGCTGTTGGCGACGCAATGGCTCGCGACCGAATGGTTCGAGCCAACCTCCGACTGGTGGTGAACATTGCACGAGGGTATACGGGCAAGGGGCTGGGGCTTCAGGACTTGATTGAGGAAGGTAACCTCGGCTTGCTGAGAGCAGTCGAAGGCTTCGACCCGGATGTAGGGACTCGATTCAGCACTTACGCCAGCTACTGGATCAAGCAATCGATCAAGCGAGCGTTAATTAATTCGGCCAAGACGATTCGAATTCCTGCGTACATGGTGGAATTGCTTTCCAAGTGGCGTCGAGCGTCCGTGCGATTGACTGACGAACTTCGACGCAATCCGACTCCAGAAGAAGTCGCGCGATTGCTTGGGTTGCCGAAACGAAAGCTGCCAATCATCAAGAAAGCCATCCAGATCTACAACTCGACACCGCAAACGGATCAGGCGGATTCGGGGTGGTCACTCAGTGAGATGGTGACCGACGACCGAGCCCGAAGCCCGGCGGATGAGTTGCTGGAAAATGATGTCATGAAGCACATCAAATCCATGATGCATGAATTGGACGAACGAGAAGCAAGCGTCTTGAAGATGCGTTTCGGCCTGGAAAACACAGAGCCAAGAACGCTCAAGGAAATCGGTGAGATGCTGGGTCTGACCCGAGAGCGGGTGCGACAGATCGAAACCGAAGCACTCAAGCGATTAGGCGAGGGGCTCAGAGATCCTTACGACATGGAAATCAGCATGCCGTTTTAACGGATTGAACCAGAGGAACGGATTGAACCAGGGAGCGGACTGAAAAAAGGGTGCATTAATCCGGATGCACCTCATCAGCCATCTGGTCCGATGGCCTACTGCTCCATCGCGGCGATTTTTTCAACGCGCCGCGCGTGCCGCCCGCCTTCAAATTCGGTCGCGAGCCACGTCGTGATCGTTTCACGGACATTGTCTTCGTCGAATCCGTTCCCGGCCAGACAAAGGACGTTCGCGTTGTTGTGCTGCCTGCTGAGAACCACCGCCTCGTGGTTACAGCAGATCGTTGCACGGACGCCTTTGACTTTGTTGGCGGCGATCATGACCCCAATCCCCGTCCCACAAATCAGGATTCCCATATCGCTCTGGCCAGCGCTGACGGAGTTTCCGACGGTAACCGCGATGTCCGGGTAATCACATGGCTCGGTCGTCATGGTTCCGCAATCCACCACGGTGTGCCCCAACGATTCGACGATGTTGCCGATGACTTTGCGGTGGTCGACACCACGATGATCACTACCAATGGAAATTTTCATAATGCTGGAGTGCTTTGAAACACCTTAACCTTAATCTGGAATGGAGAATCCTCGCAGGGCTCCGGTGATTTTCGAAACCACTACGCGCGAGGCGAAACCTGATCGCCAAATTCTTCCATCCATTGTACCAGGTTTTCGCGAATCTGATCAGCACATTGCCGGTAAAGCTCAACCGGTCCGCCAATGGGATCGCTGATGTCACCCTGATCACGCCGAACGGTGAACGTTCTGTTTTCCAGATGAGGCCATCGCGACAAAATTGCGGACCTGTGTCCGTTGGTCATCGTCAGAATCACATCGGCATAGTTGATCAGCTGATTGGACAGAGGTTGACTTGAGTGTGTCCGGATATCGATGCCAGATTCACCCATAACCTCAATCGCCTGGCTGGCCGCCGCTCCTCCCGAGCTGGCTGCAATTCCCGCTGAAACCACTGCCGCGCCATTCTGTTCGATCTCATCCGGCGGGCAACCAAGTTTTTCTGCAAGGAGATGTCTGAGGATCCCTTCCGCCATCGGGCTGCGGCACGTATTTCCCGTACAAACCACGACGGCGACAAAACCGGACACGCGTTGGATCGCCGCTTGATTCACCACGCCCTCCCGAAGAACACTGAATTGGTCGTCAATCACCTTCACAACCGACGCTGGAGCGGAAAAATGAGTCGGCCCGTCGTTAAGCACGACATCCACTCCCGACCCAAGATTCTCTGCGACTGAGCAACCGTCAGTCGCCGGCGGCATCCCTTCGGCATTCGCACTGGTCAGGATCAAGGGCCCGGCACATAGCCGCAAAATCTGCAACGTCAGTTCATGGGCAGGAACTCGCAGGCCAACGGTTCCGTTTGGCATCACCGCTCGACGCACATCGGGGGACAGTCGGTTCAGCACGCTGTCTTTGTGGCTACCATCAAGCACCAGTTTTATCGGGCCGGGCCAACAGCGCCGAGCAAACCTGCGTCCGAGTCGCGACATATTGGGAACGTAATCAAGCGATTCCTCGTAGCCGCGAACCGCAACCGAGAATGGTTTTTCGGCAGTACGATTTTTGAACGCTGACAGCCGTTCGACCGCGCCGGGATGCAACGCGCTTGCCGCCAAACCATAAACCGCTTCGGTCGGCAGCGCAAGAATTTTTCCAGCTGAAAGAGCCTCCACTGCACGATGGACGACATCACGCACGTCCTCGGATTTCTTTAAATCGATCGTGACAGCGGTCATAAACTGAGGACTGAAAAATGCCTGAAAAATGCCTCGACTGAAGTGTCTGGCCCCAAAAACTATATCGCCTTCTTTCTGGAAGGGTCAAGTAGCAACGGGCTGTAGTTCTCACGGGGTTTTGAGCCTGACACTCGCATAAAGTCTACCGATTCCAACGAACTGGCTTGTCCGGCAAAGCTGATCCGTTATGCGGCTGGGCCGATTAAAGTGACAAGAAACATCATTGTTTTCGCTTTCTCGGGCACCGACCACCGTCTTTCACTCAAATTGAGAATATAATCAACCCATCAGCAGTGCGGGCAATGTGTGAAAGACCACTGGCCCTCTGCAACGTGTTTTTTCCAGGCGGAATGATGCTTCCGCCTGATCATTGAACTTTCTTACGACCACACTTTCAGGAACTAAAGATGAAGAACGTTTTGTATTTGATGCTGTTGTGCGCAGCAATCGTGACCTCCGGATGTGAAGCTGCAAAAGACGCTGCCAAAGCAACAACCGACGCGGCTGGCGACGCCGCTGCTGCCGTCGGTGATGCGGCCGGTGATGCTGCTACTGCCGTCGGTGACGCAGCTGGCGATGCTGCCAACGCCGTTGGTGAAGCGGCCGGAAACGCAATGGAAAAAGGTAAGTCGATGGCTGGCGACGCAGCCAATGCCGTCAAAGATGGCGCGAACGCGACAATGGATGCCGCCAAAGATGGCGCCAACGCAACGATGGACGCTGCCAATGACGCTCTGAACTCCGGTGCAGGTGCAGCCCAGGACGCGGTCGATGCGGTAACCGGAGGCGGCGCCGCAGAGTAATTGCTGCAGGGGTAACGACGAACAAAGCGTGACACCCCTTCGATCGCCGAATCATCGGCCTGACAATCATCAGACATGTTGCTTCAGCATTGAGGTAACATGTCTTTTTTTACGCGATTCCATGCTGCCTGTAACCTGACTCGTGGCCGTCAACCAACAAGACACTCATGGCGACCAGTACACATCTTCGTAAACCTGCAGCCGGGTTGGCGCTGCCTGCAATCACGTGGGCTGTATTCGCTCTGATGATGATAGGCTGCTACTCAGAGGGTTCCGTTCCGGATTCCGGCGTGCTTGTCTGGGGACGCAAGGGATTGGATGACGGGAGGTTCATCAAGCCGCGAGCAATCACCATTGACGATCAAGATCGGCTTTACATCGTTGACATGACCAGCCGCATTCAGGTTTTCGACCGAGATGGGAACTTCCTGCGTTCGTGGCGAACACCAAAGTGCAAGCAAGGTAAACCGTGTGGTCTGTCCGTCAGCAAGGATGGTCTGCTGATGGTGTGCGATACTCATTATTTTCGAGTTCTGTTCTACACGCCCGAGGGTAATCTGATTTCCGAACGCACGATCGGAGGTGTCAACGGTCGTGGTCAGGGCGAGTTTGGATTTGTGACCGATGTGGTCCAGGATTCAAAAGGAGCCTACTACGTATCCGAGTACGGCGACTACGATCGAATTCAAAAATTCTCATCCACTGGCGAATATGTTTACCAATGGGGGCAACACGGCAGCGGGCCGGGCGAATTCCTCCGACCCCAAGGTCTGGCCATGGACGATCGCGATCAATTGTGGGTCGCCGATGCGAGCAACCACCGAATTCAGGTTTTTGATGTGTCAGGCGACGAACCGGTTTTCATCAAATCGGTTGGCTCAAGTGGCTCTCGGTCGGGTCAATTGAGCTATCCGTATCAGGTCAACACGAACGATGACGGCACATTAACAGTCTGCGAGTTTGGAAATCACCGCATCCAAACACTCGACCTTGACGGAAACACAATTCAAACCTGGGGAACACCCGGTCGCCAGCCGGGGCAACTGCACCAGCCATGGGCGTTCGCGATCGACAGCCTGGGTTCAGTTCACGTCGTCGATTCGTACAATCATCGCATTCAACGATTCGAATGGCCGGGCTTAGAGACTAAACTGCACTGATCCGCCGAAGATCGAAAATTCAGACAGGACACCTGATGACAGACAACGAGAAACCCGAACGATACTGGATTGGATTTGACCTTGGTGGCACCAAAATGCTCGCTAAGGTCTACGACGATAATTTTAAAGCGGTCGGAAAAGCTCGCAAGAAAACTCGTGGCCATGAGGGAATGGAAGCAGGCCTCAAGCGAATCAATGAAGTGATCGCCAAAGCGTTAGAGGACGCTGACATCAGCGCTGACAAGGTCAAAGGTCTCGGGATTGGATGCCCCGGGCCTCTTGACCTGGAAAAACGGCAAATCCGAACGGCTCCCAATCTCGGTTGGACGAACGCGCCCGTTGCCGAATCAATCGAGCAGAAATTCAAGTTCCCCGTGACGATCGCCAACGATGTTGATGCGGGTGTGTTTGGAGAATACCACCGGGGCGCAGGGAAACAGGCCCGCTGTGTTGTGGGGATTTTCCCGGGCACCGGAATTGGAGGAGGCTGCGTCTACGAGGGCAAGATTCTGCGAGGCACTAACTGCACCGCGATGGAAATCGGGCACATGCCCATGGTCATCCAGGGCCCGGTTGACGGACTTGGGAACGAAGGGTCACTGGAGTCCGTCGCATCACGTCTGGCAATCGCTGGCGCTGCGGCGCAAGCGGCCTACCGAGGCCAAGCACCTCACTTGCTGAACGAATGCGGAACCGACATTGCCGACATTCGCAGTGGTGCATTGGCTGGTTCAGTGAAAAATGGCGACAAGATGACCGAGCAAATCATTCACAACGCGTGCGTGCATCTGGCCAACTCAGTCGTGACCGTCGTTCATCTGCTCGCACCCGACATCGTCGTTTTCGGAGGCGGTCTGATCGAGGCGATGGAAGGCACGATGCTTCCGAAGATTGAGAAACTGGCTCGTGGGCGAATCCTGCCCTCAATGCGAGACATTTTCAAAATCAAAGCGGCTGAACTGGGCGACGACGCCGGAGTCATTGGTGCCGCCGCGATGGCTCGACAAAGTGTGTTGGAAAAATAGAGTGCTGACGGGGGCTCGCACGGCGATCGTGCGGGCCAGCAGATGAACGGCTCACCGAACGAGGATTTTGCGGTCAACGTTCAGGAAGGCTCGCCGAAACTTGTTTTTTCTCGGCACGAAACTACGATGTCAGCTGATTAGAAACTGGAGGTTCGTGGCGTGCATTACTCGTTTGTATTATCAGCCAGTTTGGATGTCGATGATGCTTCCCCGGTGCAGCATATCGCATCAATGTTGGGGTTGGCACTTTGATTTCATCCGACTTCCTTTGAGGCAAACTGCAACGCCAACCTCAAAATCAATAATCGACACTGCGCGAGACCATAACTTCAAACGTCGCAACGGCAGCAGAATGAACGGATGCCAGGAATGGTGAATATCTTTCAATTTCCCAACACGCTCAGACTCTTGGTTCTGACGTTCGCGATTTTTTCACATCAGAATGGTGCAATCGCGATCCAAGTGTGGCAAACAACCGGCGACCAACAAGATCTGCTTCGCTACAAGGGCCAACTTTCATTTGCCCCGGGTGTTGGCTCAGGGGGAATTCGGCTGAATGTTTCGCCAGCCAATATGTATCAGTCGGTCGAGGGATTCGGAGCCGCGATGACGGACTCGTCGGCTTGGCTGATCGACCAGAAGATGAACGCCAGTCAGCGTGACCAGTTGATGCGGGCGCTGTTCTCAACGTTAGATGGCATCGGCTTGAACTACGTGAGAGTTCCCATGGGAGCATCCGACTTCACCGCTTCCGGATTTTACACTTACAACGATCTAACACCCGGCCAGACCGATCCGGCTCAAAACCAATTTTCGATCAGTCACGATCAGGCATACATCATTCCAGCGCTGCTTCAAGCAAAAGGAATCAATGACCAGTTGAAGTTGATGGCATCACCATGGTCCGCTCCCGCGTGGATGAAAACGAACGGATCGCTATTCGGTGGTTCGCTGCAACAACAATGGTACGGTTCGTATGCCATCTACTTTGAAAGGTTCCTGAATGCGTACGAGGCTGCCGGCTTGCCCATTGCTGCGGTCTCATTGCAAAACGAACCGGCGTTCAATCCCGGTGACTATCCCGCCATGCTGATGAGTGCACACGAGCAGCTGGACCTGATCAGAAATCATATTGGACCCACCTTCGCTGCGGCGAACATTGATACGAAGATTCTCATCTACGATCACAATTGGGATAACATCAACTTCGCCGACACCATACTCAGCGACCCAATCGCCAGGGACTATGTCGCGGGAACCGCATTTCATGGATACGCTGGCAGCGTGGCAGCGCAATCCGATTTACATGCTTTGCATCCCGACAAAGGTATCTACTTCACCGAGATCACAGGCGGCGATTTTGCTCCCAATTTCGCGGACAATTTGGTGTGGGGTACGAGAAATATCATCATTGGCAATCTTCGTAACTGGGGACGCACCGCGTTGTATTGGAATCTTGCCCTCGACGAAAACTCGGGTCCGCACCTCAACGGATGCGATGATTGCCGAGGAGTTGTCACCATCGATAGCGGAACCGGAAATTTCGAATTCAACGAAGAGTATTACACGCTTGCCCACGCCAGCAAGTTTATCCAGCAGGGTGCCAGGCGTATCGACTCGGATTCGCTTGATAACGTTGTCGAGACGGTCGCCTTCCAGAATCCATCCGGCTCACGAGTGTTGGTTGCACTCAACCCAAGCCAGATCACCAGAACCATTCGTATTGTTGAAAATGGGCAGCACGCCAGCTATTCAATGCCTGCTCAATCGGTCGCGACGTTCGTCTGGGCGAAGAAAACGGGCGACTTTAATGACGATGGGGTCGTGGATGATCAGGACATCGACTTTTATGCTGGCCCGCTCCGTCAGCCAGTAAGCGACAACACGGTGGAACTCGATTTAAACTCCGATGGTCAAATCAACAGCACGGATCGCATGCTGCACGTGACAACCCTCGTAGAAACTTCCAACGGAGGCATCGGTGCACTCGTAGGTGACGTCAATCTGGACGGAACGGTAAACGTGTTGGGAGATGCCTTCACTCTTGTCAGCAACGTCAATTCACCGGGTCCGCTCGGCTGGGGCGATGGCGATCTCACCGGTGACGGGATAGTAACCGTTCTACGTGACGCATTCCAACTGGTTAGAAATCTCGGCCAGTCAAACTCCTCACCCGAGTAGTGTTGTGTCAAATCAAACTTTTAACGTCGGCATTTAGTTTTCGCGAGGACTATCAGAAACAATTCGAATAACGGTTTTTAGATGTAGTGGGCGAAGTCACGAGCCCATCGATCCGTGAGAACGTCTGCACGCCCCACAACTCCATGCACAACAAACCGTCTTTTCCCAAACCAGTTTGCCAAACTCGACGATAAGAGCCTATCCCACAACATCTCAACCCGACGCGTCAGCGAGGGACTAACCACTGAAAATTCCCTCGCTGACGCGTCGGGTTGTGATTGCTTGTCCGGTACTGGG